>VEQL01000018.1 GCA_018883245.1 Chthoniobacterales bacterium | reverse complement strand
CGGATACCGACCGTGGACGGATCGCGTCCGGGCATTCCTGCGGGAATCGGCAGAACCCGCCGCGTCCTCTGCGCATTAGCCTCGGTCAGGGCGATGCTGCCGACCGAAAGATCGTTCACCACGACTTGGAAGGCGGAGGTTTTGTCCAGATTCTCTGCGTGGCTGAAGTCGAGGGTCAGCTTGCCGCCCTGCGCCGTTTGCCAACCCGGAGGCAACGGCCAAGCCCGCGACGTTTCGTTGCGAAACAAGCCGCGCAGCATGATCCCGCCGCCGGCCAGCGAATCGAAAGTGACCGGACCATCGACCGGACCGGCCAGCCTTTCCGTGACCGGCGAAACCACCGGCGCCTCTTTGACGATCCACGGATTTGCGGCCGCATCGCGCAAAGCAGGACCGCTGCCCAGGGCAAGGATCGCTTTTTCCAGTCCCGTATCATCCGCACCGCTTACCACGATCCATCGGCGCTGACCCCGTGCCGGTTCACCGGTGATGAATTCGCCGAGGAATCCCTCGCCGTTTTTGAGTCCGCGCAACGGAAGCCCGAATTCGACCGGAAGATCCGCGGCAGCCAAATCCTCGCGTTTGGCCACGATGAGACCATTGCTCCGGCCCGATATCGCGCTGAAATCTTTCAGCGAACCGACGCGGACCGATTCATCGTCCAGATAGAGCAACTGGCCCAATCGTGCCGCCGCGACAACCACACCGCGCCATGCGGCGTCGCCGCCTTTGTCCGCCACGAGCAGCGACACAGCGGGTTCGCTCTTTTCCGCGCCGAGCCGCATGAGCGCGGGCTCGCCGATCGCATCGGGAAAACGTTGCAACTCGGGAAAAAGCGCTTGGTTGGCGAAGGCCACGTCGAATCCCGTTCCCCCGGCGAGTTCAACCCACGATGCCGGATTATCGACATCGCGGCAGGGCGTGGCCGTGGTGACAAGAAGGCAGCGGACGGAAAGAGTGTTCCACCCTGGCTGCAGAGCATCGTTGTCGAGATCGATGGCCAGCGTTTGCTTTTCCGGTTGCTTCTCGCGGCCACTCACCGGACGCATGCTCGTCAGTTGCCTGCCGTTCAGGCTCACCGTCATGGTCGAAACGTCGGGCAAGAGCAGCGGCGAGGAACGAAAGACGAGTTTGAATTGCGAACCGGGCAGGTAGCGCACGTGCTCGGGCAGGCGAAAAGAAAACTGCCGCGCGGCGAGCACGCCTTCGAGCCGCGTGGATTGGCCTTCGAACAGCGGGACAAAAAATTTCCCGGGAGCCGGTGTAGTGTTTCCGCCGGTCGCGCCCGCGGTGGTGAGAAGTGCCGCAAAAATCGCGGCGAGGAAGAGGGTCGGAGATTTCACGGCGGCGACTATGGTCGCCGCGGCCGCCGCAGTTTATGGGGTAGATCCCTCGTGGGGGAATTACCCATGCGCACCGTCACGTGACGCGCCCCGTCAGCCGTTGCGCGCGAGACGGAATCCGATGACGCTGTAGCGGCTATCGGGCGGACGGCTCACCCGGTAAGTCACCGTGCCATTGGCCGCCCGGTGCCTCCAACTTCCCCCGCGGATGCGGTTGGCCGAAAGGCCGTCGTCGACATCCCAGCACCACTCCCAGACATTGCCGCTCATGTCGTGGATCCCCAACTCGTTGGCCGCTTTCGTCCCGACCGGCCGCGAACTTCCCTCGGCATTGGCATCATACCAACTCACCTCGTCGGCCGAATTGCTACCGCTGTAGGTGCTGCCGCGGCTGAGCGGACCGCCACGCGCGGCCCATTCCCACTCGGCCTCGGTCGGAAGCCGGTAGCCATCAGCCCCCTCGTTGCACGCCACGAGTTTGGATCCGTCCGGCCCGTATTCGCCTCGACGGAAGATTTTTCCCCCGATCGAGTAAACCGGAACGAGCATCTCGTGCTCGCTCTTGGCGTTGCACCACTTCACCGCGTCATACCAACTGACATGCGTCACCGGGTGCGGAATGCCCGGTGCTTGGCCTTGCGCGAGGGCATATCCCTTGCCGAGAGCCCACACGCGGACCCATTCGTATTCCTCCAGCATGACGGGAAACTTTCCGATTTCGAATCCTTGCACCTTCGTGTCGCGCAACTCCGAGTCCTGCGGCAATTCCCCGCCCGCAACGCTGACCATCACGGTCCCACTCGGCGGCGCATCCTGAGCCCGGCGCATCGCGTGACGACGATCGGACCTCCTTCGGCGATCCGTGCCCGGCTCCACCAACGCGGCGGAATTCCCTTGTTTCACACTTGGACGATAGGCCTCAGGGCCGCCTTGCACAGGTGGGTCATTCCCGTCCTTTGACCGATGCGGTGATTGTGAACACCACCCTGCGGAGCTACCCTCGCCCCGTGCTGCGCAAAATCCTCATCGGCCTGCTCGTTCTGGTCCTGCTCGGCATTGCCGGGGTGTTTGCTGCGCGGCAATTTCTTCCGGGCTTTGTCTCCCAATGGGTGGCTGGACCCGCTTTCAACCGGATGGTTTCCAAGGCCGTGTCGCACGCGCTCAAGGTCGAAGGGCAGTTCGGCCCGATGGCATTGGAACCCGGCCTCAGCGTGACCACGGAAGGATTCACGAGCAAGGGATGGCCCGGTCAGGCCATCGGTTCGCTCAACACGGGAAAGGCCCGCGGATGGTTCGATCCATGGGCCGTCTTCCGCGGCGAATGGCACGTCCCGCGCATCGACATCGAGAAGGCTGATTTCCGCGTGGTCACGCCCGACAACAAACTCAAGGCCCAAGACCCGGTCATTCCGCCCAAGCCCTGGTATGCGTTTTTCCTGCCGTCGCAGTTCACTTGCGGCTGGATCGAGTGCCCGGACATGAGCATCGAGCTGCCTGTGGGCGCACAAACGGTGCGCGGCGCCAATCTGCAGGTCGGCGCCATGATGATCGGCAAGAATTTCAAATACTTCGGTCGCAACGGCCGGTTGCAATATCGCGGCTATCCCGACATGGCCATCGACGCCCTCGAGGTCTACGTGACCCACGATTTCATCGACATCGGCAATATCTACCTGCGCGAACCGCAGAGCGCGCAGAGCAATTTGTTTGTTTCCGCCCGCCTCGGGCAGCATGCGGACAAAAGCATCCGCGCCAAGGCGGAGATCACCACGCTCGACCTGCGCCCGTTCCTTCCGTCCGACATCGCCCGCATCCTCAGCGGCAAGCTTTCCGGTAGCCTCAACTACGAGACGGACACCAGCGGCGGCAACGCCAAGGGCGGCGGATCGTTGCGGGTGGACGATGCCCTCATCGCAAACTGGGATTACCTCGACCGTTTGGCAGAGCACGCGAGGAATCCGTCGCTGCGCCGTTTGGTTTTCCGCCGCGTGGCCCTCGATTACGCGCTGGCCGGCGACGTTTTCAGCGTGAGCAATCTTAATGTGAACGGGCGCGAGCAGATCGATCTGACCGGCGGCGGAACATGGAATATGGCGACAGACACGGCCAGCGTTTCGCTCAATGCTTCGCGCATCCCCATCGACGCGTATCTGCCCGCCAAGATCGCGGAAGGACTGCGCGGCGAGTTGTCCGGTCGCGTGGATTGGTCATGGCGCGGCACCAACTTGCTCGCCGGACGCGGCGGCGGATCCTTGGAACTCACCGGCGCGGCGCTGAAGGATTTCGATTTCCAGAAATTTCTCTCACGATTCCTCAAAGATCCCCGCTACAACAACCTCAAGGTCACGCGCGCGAAGTTGGACTGGAAACAAACGCGGAACGAGGTGCTCATCGACAACATCGACGTGGCGGCGGGTGAGTTCGCCGGATTGCGGGGATCGGTCCGCGTGGATGCCAAGGGCCACCTTTCCGGCACGGTCTATGCCGGGCTTCCAGCCTCTTCCTTGCGCTGGCTGCCGGATGCAACGAAATCCGTTTTCGCCAAACAGGAAAACGGGATGCACTGGTGCACGGTGAAGATCTGGGGAACCGAGAAGAAGCCGGAGACCGATTTTACCGAGCAGGTCGCCAAGCAGTTGGACAAACATCCCTTGGCATGGGCGGCCCTGGCCATTCGCGGGCTCAGCTGGTGGCTCGGCGATGCGTTCCGGACAAAAGCCGCCAAGATGGACGAGGGCTGACCGGATCAGCCGATGTCCAAATAAGACAACAACCCCTGCTTGCCACCTTCGCGGCCGAAGCCACTTTCTTTGTAGCCGCCGAACGGACTGGCCGGATCAAACTTGTTGTAGGTCTCGGCCCAGACGACGCCGGCGCGAAGTTTCGTGGCGAGTTTGAAAACTTTGCTACCTTTGTCCGTCCACACGCCGGCACTCAATCCGTAAGGCGTGTTGTTGGCGCGCTCGAGAGCCTCTTCCGGAGTGCGGAAGGTCATCACGCTGAGCACGGGACCGAAAATTTCTTCCTGCGCGATGCGGTGCGAGTCGGTCACGCCGGTGAAGAAACTCGGCGCGTAGAAAAATCCTTTCGACGGAAGCTTGCAGGGCGGTTGGTAAAGTTCGGCCCCTTCTTTTTTGCCGCTCTCGACCAATTCACGGATCTTGCCGAGTTGCTCGCGGCTGTTGATCGCGCCGATGTCGGTGTTCTTGTCGAGCGGATCCCCCACCCGCAGCGAAGCGAGACGGTTGCGCAAGCGACGGATAACCGGTTCGACGATGCCCTCCTGCACAAAGAGACGCGAACCGGCGCAGCAGACGTGGCCTTGGTTGAAATAGATACCCTGGATGATTCCTTCGATCGCTTGGTCGATCGGAGCATCCTCGCAAATGATGTTGGCCGCCTTGCCGCCGAGTTCGAGGGTCAGCTTCTTGCGCGTGCCAGCGACCGACTTGGCGATGATCTTGCCGACTTCGGTCGAACCGGTGAAAGCCAGCTTGTCGATGTCCGGGTGATTGACGATGGCCGCACCGGCGTCGCCAAAGCCTGTGACGATATTGACCACACCTTCGGGCAGATCAGCCTCCGCGAGGATTTCGGCGAGGTGCATGGCCGTGACCGAGGTCGTCTCGGCCGGCTTGAGCACGCAGGTGTTGCCGCAAGCGAGCGCGGGCGCGAGTTTCCACGCGGCCATGAGCAGCGGGAAATTCCACGGGATGATCTGGCCGGCCACGCCGAGCGGTTGCGGTTTGCGTCCGGGAAAAGCGTAATCGAGCTTATCCGCCCACCCCGCGTGGTAGAAGAAGTGCGCGGCGACCAGCGGCAGATCGATGTTACGGCTTTCACGGATCGTTTTGCCGCCATCGAGCGACTCGATCACGGCGAGGTCGCGGATTTTTTCCTGCAAGAGGCGCGCGATGCGGAAAAGATATTTGCCGCGTTCGCGTCCGGGCATCTTGCCCCACGTTTTTTCGTAGGCGCGGCGGGCAGCCTTGACCGCCTTGTCCACGTCGGCTGCGGTGCCCTGCGCGATTTCGGCGTGCTGCTTTTCGGTGGCGGGATTGACCGACGGGAAATACTTGCCCGACGAGGGCTTCACGAATTTTCCGCCGATGAAAAGTTCGTAGCGCGGCTTGATCGCGATATCGTTGTGGACTTCGGGAGCCGGCGAATAATTCCATCGCCCGTTGAAGCGCAGATGACGGTCGCGCACCGGCACAACGGCAGCGCGGGTCTCCGGCGCGGCCGGTGCGGTGGCACGAGAGGCTAATTTTTTGGATTTCGTGGTCATGGCAGGGAAAAATAATCGCCGCTTTGGTAGCGTCCATCGACGCTCTTGGCGATTTGCAGGAGAATGTCGTTGGCCAGAGTGCTGGCGCCGAGGCGGAAAAGGTCGGGGGTGAGCCAGTCGTCGCCGAGCGTTTCATTGACCATGACAAGATATTGCAGCGCCTGCTTGGCCGTGCGGATACCACCCGCCGGCTTCATGCCGATGCGCACGCCCGTGGCGAAGAAGAACTCGCGGATGGCATCGAGCATCACCAGGGTGACAGGCAACGTGGCGGCAGGGCTCATCTTGCCCGTCGAGGTCTTGATAAAGTCCCCGCCCGCCTGCATGGCAATCATGCTCGCGGCGCGGACGTTGTCATAAGCGACCAACTCCCCCGTCTCGAGGATGACCTTGAGATGCACGCGACCGCAGAGCTGCTTCACCGCGGCGACTTCGTCGTGGACTTTGGCATATTCACCGCGCAGGAACGCCGCGCGATCGATGACCATGTCGATTTCATCGGCTCCCGCGTTGAGCGCAACGCGCGTATCCTCGAGTTTGGTTTTGAGCGAAGATTGGCCGCTCGGGAAATACGTGGCCACGGCGGCGACTTTCACCTTCGAATGGCGCAAGGAGACTTTGGCCGCCCGGACAAGGTTGGGATAGACGCACACCGCGGCAACAGGCCCGACGCCGTAGCGCGCGGGCGCGGGATGCATGGCCTTGTGGCACAGCGTCATCACTTTTCCCGGGGTATCGCGCCCCTCGAGCGTTGTGAGATCGAGCATGGAGAAGGCCATGAGCAGGCCTTGGAGCTTCGACGCGGCCTTGATGCTGCGCTTGGTGAAAGTCGCAGCCCGCTCTTCGACCATGACCTGATCCACGCCGCCGAAAAGGGAATGTCTTGGCGTCATGGGGAACAATGCGCTTAAGAAAAGCGGAACATATCCCTCAAAAACTGAACCCACAAGTAAAGCATGCCGCGCCACGAGTAGCGGCCGTGACCATCGTCCGCCGGCCGGAGAACACCTTCCCGCAGATTGTGCTGCATCTGGGCCTCCATGTCGCCCTCCACCGATGCCCGCACCGTGCCCGGGTCGAGCGGTGCAAGCGCCTCGGCCCGCACCCCCGCGTTTTGCAGGAACTCACCGTGACTCGCGACCATGGCCTCGAACGGCGCCTCCGCGGCCACACGATTGACGCGCACGGAAGGCGGGGTCATTAGGCTGGAAGAAAGCGGGCAATTCCACGTCACAAAAACCGAGCCGTCGGTCCCGCGCGACGTGATGCTGGAAAAATGGAATCCGAGCTGGTGTTGCTCGACCAACACCACCGAAGCCTCTGCACGCCTTTGCGGATCGGCGAACAGGCGCAGAAACTGGCGGTATCCGTCCATCTCCCATCCCAGGTCCGCCACATGCTCGAATCCGCAGCTTTCGATTTCATCTGTCAATTCGCCCAAAAGCGGGAACATTTCGCGGGATGGCGGAGGCACGTTCTGCAACTGCTTGCGCAGCGGCAGGCGCAGTTTCCGCACGCGCAAGAGGATTTCGACCCACGGCAGCAGAAGCCAAAGCAGCACCGCTGTCATACCGATCCACACGTTCCGGGTCGGAAGAAATCCGGCGGCAAAAGCCGTGAGACCGATGCAAAGCACGCCGATACGCCGCAGCACCGGATGCCCGTAGCTCAGAAACGCGGCCGTCAGCACCACCAGCCCGGCAAACAGCAGCAACCCGTTCATGGCTCGATGCCGTTGGCCTCGAGAAACGCCTCGAGTTGCCCGGTGTCGAAATCCGCCAGAACCTTGTCGCCGAATTCCAAAGTGGGCGCCAGCGATTGGCCGGAGATTTCACGCATGCGGGCGAAGCTTTCCGGATCGGCGAGAACATCGCGCACCTCATATTCGAATCCTTGCCGGTCGAGATACTCCAAAGCTTCGACGCACCACGGACAACCACCCTTCACATAAACAATCATGCTCATACGCCGGAGCTTGTATCGGTCAACAGACGCTGCCAAACAAGACCGCAAAAGAAAAACGAGGCACAGACCCCCGCCCGCAGCAGGTCTTTCCCGTTGCGGAACACATCCTGCACATCCATAATACAAGCTTGTCCAAAACCCACGGCGCGCTCGTCTAGAGGCCTAGGACACAGCCCTCTCAAGGCTGTTACACGGGTTCGAATCCCGTGCGCGCTGCCATTTTGCCACACCGAAGCCGATTGCCGGTGCATCGCGGCAAACCTGGAGACGAACCTCGAAAAAGCTAGAACCCCGAGGCGGGGAATTCCGCCGTGGGGACAATCCTTGAATTGTGCACGTAGCCCTGCTTGCCGTCGGAGGTGCGAACCCTCCACCAATTCGAGTCATCCGGGAAATAATCGAAAACCTCACCGATCACGATCCTGCCCACAATCGGCATTTCGGAGCCGTCGGGCTTTTTGGTCCCGGGGCCGCGTCTTATGTTGGTGTAGCCGTCCGGATCGGAAATCGTGCCGCGGAGGGGACGAGCGCCACCGCGGGCCGCATTGTTGTCAGCGGCGGCGGCGGGCGGTGCCGAAGCCGGTGAAACCTTTGCCGCTTGAGCGCTTCTCGCCGCTTCTTCCGCCTGCGACGCCCTTTCCAATGCGACTTGTTTTTCCGCCTCTGCGCGCTGCGCGATCTGGCGTAGTGATTCGGCCTCTTTCTCGGCCGCCTCGCGCTGGGCCTCGGCTTTTTCCTTCTCGGCCTGTTCCGCCTGCCTGCGCAAAGCGTCAAGTTCAGCGGACTTTTGCTCCGCTGCGGGAGCTGCCGTTTCGGCGGGCGTTTTGTTGGCAGCGCTGCGCGAGAAAAACCATGCAGTGCCAACGGCCGCGGCAACAACCGCACCCAGCGTCAACAAAACCGCGGCAAGACGCGACTTGGAACGATCAACCGGCGTGATGGGCTTTTGAACGACAACCGGCGCGGGAATTTCCGCGGGTGCACGACTGCCCATAATACCATGTATGCGGGACGCCAAGCGGTCCACAAAGGGCCCCAAGTCCCCGGGGAAGGCATCCATCCAATGCGTGTTGGCAAGATGGTAATCCCACTCGGTCGTCGGTTGGACATCTTCGATCCGGAACGGGATGACGGTCAGTCCGTTTCGCATGGCCAGGGTGAGTTCTTTGGAAACCTCTTTGGAGGCGAGCGAGTTGCTCGACCAGACGAGAACCATGGTGCGGCAACTCCCGAGCGCCCGGCCGATGGCCGAAGGCCAACTTTCCCCGGGATTGATATCGTCCGGTGCCTTCCAACATTTGAGCCCCGAGGCTTGCAGATGCTGTTTGATCGCCGACGCCGCTTGCCCGTCTTGCGTTGAATGGCTGATGAAAACGTCGAAAGGTTTTTCGGAGAGATCCACGCGGCTTGCCTCGGGTTTCAGTATTCCCAACGATCGCAACCGGTCAACAAAGACCTCCGTGCTTGGCCGGCCTGCCGGCGCCGCGCGCTATTTCTTTTTGGAGTTTTGCGCGTCGCTGCAAGCCGCGGCGGACCCGCGGCCCGACTGGGGAATGACCAAGACGGTCCCTTCTCCGCGGCAGCTTCCGGCGGTTTGCGACGTTGTGAACCCACTGCCGAAACGTGAAGTCGTTGCCGATCCGCCCGAACTGCTGCGACTGATGGTTCCGTTGCCGAAGCGCGACGTCGTTGTCGTGGCGCCGGATGAAGAGCGGCTGATCACCCCGCTTCCAAAGCGCGATGTCGTCACTGTCTCGCCGTTATTACCTCGCGTGATCGCGCCGTCTCCAAACTTGCTCGTGGTGAATGTCTGCCCATCCGATCCGCGCGTGACCCATCCACTGCCGAAGCGGCTCGTGGTGTAAACTTTGCCATCGGAGGATCGCGTGAGGTATCCGTCACCGAACTTGGTCGTGGTCGCGTTGCCCTTCAGCCCGGGGATGACGACAGGCGTGCAGGGCTTTTCTTGTGACCAACCGGTCTGGATCATCAGCAACAGGGCGCAGAGACCAAACATGCAGGCGGATTTCACAACTCTGATTGAGCCGGATTTCCGGGCTCATTTGCAAGACCGCCGGTGCCCTATGACGCACAAAAGCAGCCCGGCAGGGGGCTGTTAGGAGGGGACCGGTTCTTGCGGGCGGGCAGTTTAAGTGTTTGACTCCGTGACGAAAGTGAAAGATTAGCAGAGCAAACTCCGGGGAGAGAGCTTGTCACCTCCCCATCCGTCGGAAACGACGGAGCCTGCGGTGTGAATCGTCTCGCGGGCGGGTTCGACCAACCGTATGAAAACCAAAAACTCGATCGTTCCCCTCTACGCCAACAAGCACTATGGAGCGGACCACCACATGTGGGACAACAACGGGACTTGGTGGGCGCACTTCAGCCTGCAACGCGCGCGCGGCCGGGCCAAACGGGTCCGCATCTCGCTTTGCACGCACAACCGCAAGCTCGCGCGTGAAAGACGCGACCAAGTCTTGAAAGCTTCGCCCGAAAAATTGGCCAAGCTCCGCAAAAGCTGGCGCGCGGAAGCCGGCTGATCCCGCCGCGGGCGCAGCGCGACGCACGGCACAGGCGGGAACTGTGCACCTCCGGCCGGATGCGCTTGCCCTCGCTTGTTTTTCGCGGAAGATCCTTTCTCCCATGCACAGACTCTTTGCACTCGCCCTGCTCGCGGCTGTTATCGCGCCCGTCCATGCGGCCCGGGCGCAAGAATACATCGTGGTGAGCGGCGGCCCCTCGCTTTACCAATGGGAAAAGTTCAAGAGTCCGCCGCACGACCGCTGGTGGGGCAATTTCATCCGTCCGGCCGTCACACGCTTCCAGGAAATCAAAGCGCAGGACCCCGGCGCGCGAATGACATGGTTGGTTCACCGTCCGAGCTACGAGCGGCGCTTGCGGCAAAGCGAAGGACCACTCACGAAATGGATCGCCAACACCGCCTCGAAATACGGGGCAAAGTTGATCTGGTTCAACTCCCCCGAGACTGTCATCAACTACCTCAACGGTGGCCAGCCGCGCGATCGCGTCAAGATTGCCAGCCTCGATTGGTTCCTGCACTCGAACAAGGCATGCTTCATGTTCGACTACAGCAACGAGATCGACAGCGGATCGAAAGCTTGGCTGCACGAGAACGAACTCGGCCGCATCAACCGCGGCATCTTCGCCCGCAAAGCGAAGGTGAAAAGCTGGGGCTGCCACACGGGCGAAAGCATGTCCAAAAAATGGAAACGCGCCACCGGCGTTCCCATGATCGGCGCCATCGGCAAAACTGACTATTCGGTCATGTATCGCAACAACTGGCTGCCGGGCTTGTCCGGCGGCCGCTGGGCGCGGTGAGCGCCGTGTGTCGTCATCAGCGGAGGCTGAAGTTAACAGGAACTTCGACGGTGCATCCGACGGCGTTGCCACGCACCATGCGCGGGGTGAAACTCCAGCGCTTGACGGCAGCAAGAGCAGCTTGGTCGAGAACTCCGTAGCCGGAACTGCGCGCCAACGATACAACGCCGGCACGTCCCTGCGCTGTCACCGCAACGCGCACCATGCACAATCCCTGCCATCCGTTGCGACGCGCCATCTCGGGATAATTAGGCGGACGGTTGCCGCGGGCCGAAGGTCGTGCTTCGACCAACGCGGGAGCGGCAGCTTTCGGAGACGCGGCAGCCGCGCGCTCAACTTTTGGCGAAGCGGGCTTGGGCTGCACCCGGGGTTGAACACTCGGTGGCGGCACAATCTCCGGCTCGGGATTTCGCGTGATGACGGGCTCGGACTCGTCAACCGCGACAGCCGCGGGTGGGGACGCAGGTGCCGCGACGGGCTTCGGCGGAGCAGACGCCACTTCGACCAACTGCACAGCCATCAAGGAGGGTGTCGCCCCGACTTCTGCGGTATGGCGCTCCCAACGGGCATGCACCAAGAAAGCGGCGTGCGCGGCGACAGACACGGCTACAAAGACCCCAAACCAAGCCGCGCGGTCGTTCGGGCTTTCACGGGGAAAGGAAACTGCAAGCGTGGTCATCGCTATTTGCTCTCGTGCACGATGTTGAACCGCGTTGCGCCGGCCTGGCGTGCTTCGTCCATCAGCCCGACGAAAATCTCGTAAGGCATGGCGCGGTCACCGCGGAAGTTCACCGTGCGGTCTTCGCGTCCTGCGAGCAGCGAGCCGAGCGCGGCGGCGAAGTTGTCGCGCGGAACAGCATCCTGATTGATGTAGACCGCGCCGTTGGCATCGACGCTGACGAACACGGGCGCCGGCGGCGGATCTTCGGACGCGGCGGCTTTGGGTAGGGCCAGCGGAATGGTTGGTTGGAGAAAGCTCGAAGTGAGCATGAAAAAGATGAGCAGCAAAAAAACGACGTCGATGAGCGGCGCCATGTCGAGACCGGCGCTCGCGCGTTTGGGACGGACGAAAAAGGCCGGAGGGTTCATGAGCGGACCACATTCCATTCCTCTTCCTCGGCCGACACCTCCGCGCCCAGATCGCCTCCAGTGCGGCCCAGCGCTTCGTCCAGAGAAGTAACGACGAACTGCATGCGGCGCGCGATTTTGTCGGCCATTCCCTCGAAGCCGTGGTAGGCGGCCATGCACGGGATGGCAACAACCAGACCGAACACCGTGGTGAGCAGTGCCTCCCAGATGCCACCCGCCAAATCGGCGGGGCTGGCCGCCTGCTTGAGCCCTTCGATGGTGGCGAAAGCGGCAACCATGCCTGTGACCGTGCCAAGCAAGCCGAGCAAGGGTGCAAGATGACTGATCGCGGCAAGCACCCGCAGACGCTTCTCCACGCGCTCGAGTTGCAGCGATCCCTCGCACCGCATGATCTCGGTGCGGAGGGAGGGAGGGCGCTCCAAATTTTGCAGGTAGGACGCCGCCACGCGGGCCACAGGATGTTCGGACGAACGCGCCACGCGCAAAGCCGACTCCGCATCGCCGCGACGCAGATCATCAACCAGCCGATTTTCGAGCCGTCCAAGATTGGTGGAGCGCAGGCGCAGGAAAAAGACGGCACGATCCAGGATCACCGCCGCTCCGAGCACGGAGCAGAAAAGCAACGGCCACATGACAACTCCGCCGCGCAGAAAGATATCGTGAAAGGGAAGATTCTCCATAGCGAAGCCAGAAAAATGATCAGAGTCGCCCGACTTATCAAGAAATTATTGCAACTGTGTCTCAGTCTCATTAAAGGATGTCCTTTATCGATGAAAATCAGAAGCGCAACCACACTGTCACCCGCAGCCCTAATCCTTATTGCCCTAACCTCGGCCGCTGCCGCGCAAACACTATCCGTTCCCACGCAGGCACCCGGCGTTCAACGGCTCGAAACCGTGAACGTTATCGCTGCCCTGCAACCGCCCGCGACGGGTCCGTTCCTGCCCGATGTCGAGGGCGCCGAGATTTTTGCCGGCAAGAAAACGGACAACATTGATCCCAACCTTCTTCCGCAGATCAACAACAACAACTACCGCCAGGTGCTGGCCACCACCCCCGGCCTGGTGCTCGCCGAAGAATCTACCCCGCTCGTCAGCATCGGCTCCCGCGGCTTCGATCCGCACCGCATGCAATTCATGCAGGTTCTCAAAGACGGCGTTCCGATCCATGCCGACATGATCGGCTACCCCGAGGCCTACTACACCCCGCCGATCGATGCGGTTGACCGCATCGAACTCGTCCGCGGTGGCGCGGCGTTGCTCTACGGACCGCAACCCGGCGGCGCGATCAACTACGTGATGGAGAAACCGCCGACCGACACGCCGTTACGCATCCGCTCGCTCAACACCGTCGGCAGCTTCAACTACTACGCGAACTTCAGCGAAGTCGGTGGCACCGTCGGCAACCTCGGCTATTACGGCTACTACAATCATCGCCAGACGGACGGCTTCCGTGCGGCCAACAGCCAATTCAACCTCAACGCATGGAGCGGCACACTCAGCTGGGGCCAGGAGACGACCGCCCGCACTTACCTGATCGTGGATGCCTACGACGAAACCCACGGCGAACCCGGCGGCGTGACTCTCACCACCGGCAGCAACGCGGTCAATTGGAATAGCGATCCCTACGGCACCACGCGCTTTTATGACAAAATGCGCATCAGCCGCTACGCCGTGCAGCTCATCCACGAGAACGACTTGGGCGACACCACTTTCTTCAGCGCCCGTGCTTGGTGGAATTACTACCTCCGCTACAGCGCGCGCCAGCGCGGCGGGGGATTCGGCACCCTGCCCACTGGCCGGGACGCCAACTCGAACCAGATCGAAAACCAGCAATTCTACACCTTCGGCTTTGAGCCGCGGATCCGCCAAGACTGGGAATGGCTCGGCAACACCCACACCCTCACCGCCGGCATGCTGCTCTTTAACACCTTCTCCCCCCGCACCGACCAGCGCGGCGCCACCCCCGCAGCCACCAGCGGTGTGACCCGCAACCAGAGCAACCGCTACAACTGGTATTACTCCGTCTTCGCCGAAAACAGGTTTGTCGCAGGCAATCTCTCCATCATCCCCGCCGTGCGCCTCGAGAGCATCTGGCAGACGGTCGATGAATCAATCAACGTCGCCAAAACGGCCGCGGGCGAGGCGCTCACCAACCAGACGGATTACTCCTTCGTCCCGCTTTTCGGCCTCGGTGCGCAATACGACTTCACCCCCAAGATCAACGCCTACGCCAACATCTCGCAGGCCTACCGCCCCGCCATCTTCACGCAAGCGGTGCCCACCGCGCCGAATGTCTTCGTGCCGAACAATCTTCAACCCAGCTTCGTCTGGAACTACGAGACCGGCCTCCGCGGCAATCCCCGGCCTTGGCTCACCTGGGACACCAGCTTTTTCCTCATCGATTTCCAGAACCAGATCGGCACCCAAGTCATCGGTCCCGATACCTTCATCGTGAACACCGGCCGCTCCGTTACCTACGGCTGGGATAGCATGGCTCAAATCGACTTTGTCGGGCTGGCCGACGCCTTCCGCGGCACCGCCGACGGGCACGCCAGCTGGGTCGATACCTACGGATCGTTGCTCGCCTACTTCGGCCTCACCGCGCAGCAAGGCCGCTACATCGGCGGCCAGTTCGAAGGCAAAACCCCGCAATACACGCCCGACTACCTCATCCGCACCGGCGTCCTTTACAACTGGCGCGACAAGATCCAACTCGGCCTGACCAGCACTTTCAACGGCGGTGCCTACGCCAACGACAACAACACGCAGCAATACTACATCCCCGAATATAATGTTTGGGACTTCACCTTCGAAGTGGATGTTTACAAGGACAACGTCAGTGTTATCGGTGGCATCAACAACCTCTTCGACAACCGCTACTACGCCCGCATCCGCAGCGACGGCATCGACCCGGCCGCACCGCGCAACTGGTATGTGGGCGTCCAGGTGGAATTCTGAGCCGCTACGAAGTCCGCAGCGGACGACGCATCGTCAGAGCCACGAAGCGAGTTTCACGCGCAGGGTTTCGCGGGCACGGAAGAGCAGGCTTTTGACCGCTGGCACCGTGGTCTCCAGGACCGAGGCAATATCCTCGTAGGGCATTTCGTCGTAGCGACGCAGGATCATCGCCGTTCGTTGTTCCTCGGGAAGCTGCGAAAGCGCGGCATCGATCGCATGCGCCAACTCGGCGGCCCCGGCCTCGGCCGAGGGGGAACTTCCCCCGACCGCTTCGCGCGAGGGCAGATCGGCCGACGGCTCGCTGAATACCGCGCCGCGGCGCGCACGGGCACGCCGCTCGTTGAGCACCAGCCGGCGCGTGATGGAAAACATCCAGGTGCTGAATTTTGCCGTCGGCTCGTAGCGTTTCCGGGCTTGCCAGATGCGTAGATAAACCCGCTGCGCCAGGTCCTCCGCACCCTCGCGCCCCCCGAGCATTTTCACGATCGTTCCAAAGACGCGATCCTCGGTGGCCTCGACCAATTCCCGGAAAGCGGCTTCATCGTCTTCACGCGTGCGCTGCATCAACGCAACCAGCAGCGCGTTGTCATCCTCGCGGGATCCGGCATCGTCCCCGAATCCGTCCATGCGTGTGTTGCCTTCGTTACTCACCGGGTGGCTTGGAACCTCCAGATATTCAACCCCGCGGAAACAAATCGTTGCTCGAATTCGGTCGGCGGAAAGCCCTGAGGCACGGCCCAGGTGCGCGGGCACCAACCGCCCGAGCGGAAAATTTCCTCCGCCCATGCGGCATATTCGCCCGAATCGGAGGCAAAAAAGAAAATGCCGCCGGGCTGCAAGCGCGCCGCCAACAAGGCGGCAAACTCCGGCTGCACAAGTCGCCTCACCGCATGCCGGCGCTTCGGCCACGGGTCGCTGAAAAGCAGGTAGGCGGCAGCGACCGAATCGCCGGGGAGACGTTGCAAGACATCGACGACATCACCCTGCATGACGCAGGCATTCGGCGATCCCCCCGAACGACGCCGCGCCTGATGCACGCGGTATTCCTTTTTTTCGATGCCGAGGACATTCCATCCGGACTGCGAAGCGGCAAGTCCCGACAAAAACACACCGTTGCCGCAGCCGAGATCGAGCGCCAATGGCGCATCGCGAAGGAAAAGATTCCGGGGATTGATCGCGTCCGCCGTCCGCCGAGGGACGTCCATCGTCCCCGAAGCCATCGGGTCAGGCCGCGTCTTTCTCCTGCTTGCGTCGCAGGAGCGGCGGTTTGCGTCCCTCGACCACCGCGCGATTGATCGTCACTTCGGCGATGTCCTCGCGGCCGGGCACGTCATACATCACGTCGAGCATGATTTTTTCCATCATGGAACGCAGGGCGCGCGCGCCGGTTCCCTTGCTCACGGCGCGTTCGGCGAGCGCGCGGAGCCCGTCCTTGGTGATGTTGAGATCCACGCCCTCCATGGCCATGAGCTTGCTGTATTGCTTGACCATGGCGTTTTTCGGTTCGGTAAGGATGGTGACAAGTTCGTCCTCGGTGAGCTGATCGAGCGCGGTCACGACCGGCAAGCGGCCGATGAACTCGGGGATCATCCCGAAGCCCAAGAGGTCCTCGGGTTCGACTTGGTGGACCGTGGCCGACGAAGCGGCCACGGGATCCGTGCCCTTGCGCTCGTCGTGCGCATGGAAGCCGAGCACGCGGTTGCCAAGACGACGCTGAATGATCTTCTCGAGACCGACAAAAGCGCCGCCGCAAATGAAGAGGATCTTGTCGGTGTTGACTTGGATGTATTCCTGCTGCGGATGCTTGCGTCCGCCCTGCGGGGGAACATTGCACGTGGTCCCCTCGAGGATCTTGAGGAGCGCCTGCTGCACTCCTTCGCCGGACACGTCGCGGGTGATGCTGACGTTGTCCGTCTTGCGACCGATCTTGTCGATTTCGTCGATGTAAACGATGCCGATCTCCGCGCGTTTCACGTCGTAATCGGCGGCCTGCAAAAGGCGCAGGACGATGTTTTCCACATCCTCGCCGACATAGCCGGCTTCGGTCAGCGTGGTCGCATCGGCCATGCAAAACGGCACGTCGAGGATCCGCGCCAGCGTGCGGGCCAGCAGCGTTTTTCCGGAGCCGGTCGGACCGACGAGGAGGATGTTGCTTTTGTCGAGTTCGACATCCTCGCTGCCGGGCAAAGCAATCTCGCGTGAGGACGCGTGGTGAACGATGCGCTTGTAGTGGTTGTGCACCGCAACCGACAGCGTCTTCTTCGCAAGCTCCTGTCCTACGACAAAGTGATCGAGTTCCGCTTTGATCTCGGCCGGCTTCGGGACGCGGACCGTGCTGACCCTCTTTTTCGACTCCTCTTTGAGTTCCTTGTCGAGGATACCCTTGCAGAGGCTTACGCAGCTGTCGCAGATATAAACGCCGGGGCCGGCGATGAGTTTGCGGACCTCGCTGTGGCTCTTCCCGCAGAAAGAGCACATGGTGAGGTTGGTGGCCCGGGCCATGGCGTCAGGCGGGCACGGCGCCCGGGATTTCCTTGCGGGATTTCACGACCTCATCGACCAGGCCGTAGTCTTTGGCCTCCTGCGCGGTCATGTAGTAATCGCGGTCGGCGTCTTTGTGGACGTCATCGACCGTCTTGCCCGTGTGGTGGGCGATGATGGACTCGAGGCGCCGCTTGAGCTTGAACATGAACTCGACTTGGCGCTCCACGTCGCTGGCTTGGCCTTGGGCGCCGCCGCTGACCTGGTGAATCATGATGTCCGAATTCGGGAGAGCGAAGCGCTTGCCCTTGGTTCCGGCACATAGCAGCACCGCACCCATGCTTGCGGCCATACCCATGCAGTAGGTGTTCACATCGCAGGTGACGAACTGCATCGTGTCATAAATGGCCAGCCCGGCGGTGACGGATCCTCCGGGGGAGTTGATGTAAATGTGGATGTCCTTTTTCGCATCCTCCATCTGGAGGAAAAGCATCTGGGCGATGACCAGATTGGCGATGTGGTCGTCGATCGGCGTTCCGATGAAAACGATGCGGTCCTTGAGAAGACGCGAGTAGATGTCGTAGCTGCGCTCCCCGCGGCCGGTCTGTTCGACGACCATGGGGACGAGGATGGAATTGCGCGCCGCGGCGCTGCCGGAAAAGTCGGGAGTGTTCATAAGCATCGCGCCGGCGCGGGGGAGCATTACTCCTGAGGCGCGGCTTTTTTGACCTTAACTTTGGAGGCGAGGAAATCAAGGGCCTTGTCCCGCACCACGTCGTTGCCGACCGATCCGAGGGCCTCGCGTTTGACGAGCTGCTTCACCAGCTTGTCCATCGGAATATTCAGCCTTTGGGCGAGCCCAGCGATGTGCGCCGCAAGCTCGTCGCGCGTGGCCTCAATCTTGTGCTCGCGCGCGAGCCGCGTGAGGATGAAGTCCGCCTTGACGCGGAATTGGGCACCCATCTGGGCGTGCTGGAAAATCTCGTCCTTCTTGCTCAGCAAATCCTCGTCGCTGAGGCCGCGCATCTGCTCGGCCTCGACGATTTCTTTCACCACGCGGCGCGCCTCGCCCACGACGAACGAGGCGGGAACCTCGAACTCGCATGTCTTGACGAGGTGCTCGAGCGCCGCGGTGCGCTTTCTGCGCTCCGTCTGTTCGGCGGCCGAGGCATCGAGGCGCTCGCGGATGGTCTTGCGCAATTCATCCGCACTGCGACCTGCGATCTTCTGCGCGACTTCGTCGGTGAGTTCAGGGAGTTTCTTGGCCTTGATACCCTTGAGCTTCACCTTGTGCGCGATTTTCTTGCCACGCAGCGAAGCCACGGCGAAATCCTCCGGGACTGTCACTTCGACCGCGCGCTCCTCTCCCTCCCTGGCGCCCGCTATGCCCGCGCAGAAACCCGGCCACATGCTTTCCTCATCCATGATCACCCAAAGCCCCTCGCCGCCCTTCATCGTCGAAGGAGCCTCGGGGCAGACCTCGCCCAGCGGCTTGCCCTCGACCGTCGCATCGAAGTCGAGCACCGCGTAGTCGCCGATCTGCACGGCGCGATCTTTGACATCGGAGAACTCGGCCATGCGCTCGAGCAGCATGCTGAGATGACCATGCACGTGTTCGTCGGTGACCACATCCTCCATGATCTCGAGGTCGAGTTGCGCGATGTCGGGCAACGTGAAGTCCGGCTCGAGGGTGAGCTGGACGGTGAGATCGAGATCCTTTTCGCCGACTTCGCCGTGCTTGAGATCGAAGGCGTTGAGCACGGTGAGATTGTTCTCCTTGGCGGCACGATCGACGGCGGAACGCAGCAGATCCTTCACCGCCTCCTCTGCGATGGCCTCCTTGTATTTGCGGGCCACGACGGCGACCGGCGCTTTGCCCGGACGAAACCCCGGAAGCTTGGCGGCCTTGCGGTATTCGCCGGCCAATTTCTCGAGGGCACTTTTGACCGTCGATGACGGGACAGTCACGCGGAGGGTTGCCAGGCAATGCGGCTGCTTTTCGACGAAGATTTCCATAATTTGAAAAAAGAGCGGGAAAGATAGCCCTGCGTGCTCCGGGGCACAAATACAATCAGCCCAGCAACTTCAAAACAGCGTCCAAGACAGCCCCTTGGGCGGCGACGCGGGTGGTGATCGAAAATTCCGAGGGTGTTTCGATCGTAAGGCTGCGCGTGGTGTGACCGAAGCGGAGGAAAAACGCTTCCGGATGCTCGGGAAGGGTGCGCGGCGTGACGCGCGTGCGGATGAGGCCGCGACGGCAACGACGTCCTTCCACCCGCGGACGCGGTTCACGAGGCAGATGCCGCGACGCGGCGGCGAGCAGCTTTTCTCCCCAGAACGGACGCGCGCCGGGAATCTCGTAGAGGTAGACGCCGTGTGCGTCGAAGTCCTCGTGCAGCATGACCGCCGCATCGAAGGCGCGGCCGCGCAGGATTTTCTTCTGCGCCTCGATCACCGCGACATCGTTGCGATGGTAGCCGCGGTTGAGGTCGCGCCCGCGCGCATCATGGCGGTCGTTGTGCTGGAGGCCCCACGGATTGAGGCAAGGGAAGATGAGCACTTCGCATTTTTTCAGTGCGGCGGCACGGCGGGCACACCAGTCCACGAGCGCCTCGGTTGCCGCGGGTTCGTCACCGTGAATGCCGGCCGACAAGTAAAGCCGCGGGCCGGGGCTCGGCGGCGACTCGACGACATAAACTGGAAAGCCGTCGGCATGCGCGAATTTCCGCATGCGCCAACCTTCGCGCCGCGCCAACGCCCGCCAGCGTTTGACCAGCCACGCGTAGTCGTGGGCCCGCAGATGCGATGCGTTTTCGGTTTGCTTTGCCACCAAACGTGGATATCGGAAAAGTTGTCATGAGCAAAACATCCATCCTTTTCGCCGCTTTCGCCCTCGCCATCCTCGCGCCTTGCGCGCAGAGTGAAGAGTCCATGAAAGACATCCGCATCATCGTCAAAACCGACAAGGGCGACATCGAAGGCGTCCTTTATCCCTCGAAGGCGCCCGTCACGGTGGCCAACTTCCTCAACCTCGCCAAGCGCGGGTATTACAACGGTCTCAAGTTCCACCGCGTCATTCCCGATTTCATGATCCAGGGCGGCGATCCGACCGGCACCGGCAGCGGCGGCCCCGGCTACCGTTTCGAGGACGAGTGCACGCCCGAGTTGAAGCATGACAAGCCCGGCATTTTCTCGATGGCCAACGCCGGCCCGGGCACCAACGGCAGCCAGTTTTTCATCACGCACGTCCCCACCCCGTGGCTCGACGGCAAGCATACTGTTTTCGGTTCCGTGACGAAGGGACAGGACGTGGTCAACGCCGTCGCACAAGGCGACAAAATCAAATCGATCGAAATCCTCGATCCGACCGACGAGCTTTTCAAAGCCCAGTCCAAGCGTCTCGAGGAATGGAACGCCATCCTCGACAAACGCTGAGCTGATCAGAAAACCCGCGGCTCGCCCTCGCGAAGGAAGCAGACACGGTCGAGCATTCCCTGTGCGCCCGCGCACTCGATGAGGCGGGAGGGCGGTTCCCACGGAGGCTCATAGCTGAGCTGGAACGTGCCGTAGTGCATGGGGACCAGCGTCTGCGCGCCCAACTCGACAAACGCGCGCAGCGCGTCCTCGGGCGTCATGTGGACTTCGCGCCCGCTGGGCGGATCGTAGGCGCCGATCGGCATGAGGGCGATTTCGACGGGGCGCCGTTTGCCGATCTCGGCGAAACCGGGGAAATAGGCGCTGTCGCCGCAATGCAGGATCGATCGCCCTTCGACCTCGATTAGGAATCCGCCGAATCCCCGGTGGGTATCGGCCAGCATGCGCGCGCCCCAATGGTGCGCGGGCGTCATGGTGACGCGGACCGGTCCGAGTTGGACGGTTTGCCACACATCGAGTTCGTGCACGCGGTCGAAACCGAGCCCTTGAACGAGACGTCCGACATTGCGCGGCACGACGATCGGCTGCTCGCTGGCCACGCGGCGCAATGTTTTGCGGTCGAGATGATCGAAATGCGCATGGGTGACGAGGACCGCATCGATGTCCGGCAGCGCATGCAATTCCAGACCGGGTTCACGCAGGCGCTTGATGACCTTCAGCCAGCGCGCCCAGTTCGGATCGATCAGCACATTGATCCCGGGCGCCTGCAGAAGAAACGAAGCATGCCCGATCCAAGTGAGCGCGACTTGGCCCGCATCCAGCCGCGGAAAAACCGGGGCGCGCGACTCGCCATGCCGCTTTTGGAACAAGCTGGGCCACACGACCTCGGAGAAAAAATTTCTCCCGCGCCAACCTTCTCCGGGGCGCAGACCCACGCGATTCTCGGGCCGGTGGCGCAGACGCGGCAAAATGCGGCGTTTCTTCTGCACGGGCTTGTCTGGATTCTCGTCAGCGCTCACTTTGTCTCCATGCCTTCCCCGACAAAAGCGGAGCTGCGCCGCATCATGCGCGAACAACTCGCAGGGATGACTCCCGCCGCATGCGCGGCAGCCTCGGAAAGCATTCGGACGAGTATCGCATCGTTGCCGCGCTGGCAAGCAGCGCGGACAATCGCGGCCTACGCGGCGCTGCCCGGGGAACCCGATTTGCAGCCCCTGCAATGGACCGATTCAAAAAAAGTTCTCTTGCCGCGCATCGAAGACGACCGCCTGGTTTTTCACGCCGTGCAAAACGCGGATCAACTGAAACGCGGCGCTTTCGGCGTGATGGAACCCGATCCGGCACAATGCCCGGCCGTCGATACGCGCGAGATGGAAATAATCTTCGTTCCCGGACTGGCCTTTACTTCCGATGGCGCGCGCCTCGGTCGCGGGCGCGGGTTTTATGACCGCTTGCTGGCAGATCTTCCGAAGACGGTATTGCGCGCCGGCGTCTGTTTCCCGTGCCAAATCTCGCCGGAATTGCCCGCAGAACCGCACGACCAAGAGGTCGATCTGGTGCTCACTTCGTCCAGCTGATCCCGAACGCGGCGAGCGACGCGAACAGTGCGCACCATGGGAGGACGCCGAGCGAGACCGCCGCGAGAATGCGCGGCCACCTTTCACCGACGGCCAGGGCGATGATGGCCGTGGCCTGCGGACCGATTGTCACCGGCGCAAGGATCGCGAGACCGGCCAGACCCCAGCGATCCCAGGCACGCCAGATAAATTTGGACGTGTCGCGCTCGGCCGGTATGCGCAGTTTGCGCACGAGCCACGAACGCAGCGGCGCACCGGCGAGCAGAACGACCGCTCCCCCTGCCGAGTAGCCGAACCACGCCGCGATGGCAGCCGTCCAAGCGCCCGCCCCTGCCGCCATCCCCGCCGGGATCGAAGCGATGAAGTAAACGAATCCCAGCCCGAAGGCGGTGCTGATGCCGGCAATGCTCACGGACCGGAAGCATCGCCGGGACCGCGCCCGACAAAAGGACATTTTGCCGTGCCGCACGGCACCGCATAATCTCCGGCCATGGATCTCAAGTCCGCCGCGACCGACATCGCACGCCGCCTGCAGCAGGCGGGGCACACGGCATATTTCGCCGGCGGATGCGTGCGCGACGAGTTGCTCGGGCATGAACCTCACGACTACGACATCGCCACATCGGCCAAACCCGCTGAAGTGCAACGCGTCTTCACCCACACCCAGGCGGTCGGAGCGCATTTCGGCGTGATCCTGGTGATGGAACACGGCCGCGCCTTTGAAGTCGCCACGTTCCGCTCGGATCACGAATACATCGACGGGCGCCGGCCCGAGATGGTCACGTTTTCCACGCCGGAGGAAGATGCGGCTCGGCGCGATTTCACCATCAACGGAATGTTCCACGACCCGGTGGCAGACCGGTTCATCGATTTCGTGGGCGGACGCGCGGACCTCGACACGCGCACGCTGCGTGCCATCGGGGATCCCGTGGCGCGCTTTCGCGAAGACAAACTCCGCCTGCTCCGCGCCGTGAGATTCGCCGCGCGGTTCGGCTATGACATCGAGCCGCGCACTTGGGACGCGCTCAAATCCCATGCCGCCGACATCCACGCGGTCAGCGCCGAGCGGATCCGCGAGGAACTCGTCAAGATCCTTGCCCACAGCAACCGCGTCCTCGGCTTCGACCTGCTGGACCGAAGCGGGTTGATGCGCGAAATCCTCCCGGAGATCGAGGCGCTGAAGGGCTGCGAGCAGCCGGCGCAATTCCACCCGGAAGGCGATGTCTTCGTCCACACGCGGGCGATGCTGGAACTTCTCCCGCCAGGGGCCCCCGCCTCGCTGTCGTTGTCGGTCCTGTTCCACGACATCGGCAAACCGCCCACCTACCGCTATCACGCCGACGAGGACCGCATCCGTTTCAGCGGACACGACCGTGTCGGCGCGTCCATGACCGAGCGCGTGATGGAAAGACTGCGCTTTTCGCGCGCGGAGATCGACCGGGTGACCGAGGCAGTCCGCCAGCACATGGTGTTCAAGGACGTGCAGAACATGCGCACGGCAAAATTGAAACGTTTCATGGCGCGCGAGGGATTCGAAGAGGAACTCGAACTTCACCGCGTCGATTGCCAAAGCAGCCACGGAGCGTTGGACAATTACGATTTTCTCAAGGCGAAGTCCGTGGAATTCGCCAACGAACCCCTGATCCCTCCGCCGTTGGTCACGGGCCACGACCTCATGGCGCTCGGATGGAAACCGGGCCCGCATTTCGGTCAAGTTCTCGAGGCCGTGCAAACCGCACAACTCGAAGGCACACTGACCGGCAAGGAAGAAGCCCTTGCTTGGATCAAGGCGAATCACCCCGTCCCAATTTTCAAAAAATAGACCCGCAAATGTCCTCCATCGACGAAGCCGCTGCCCTCCTCGAGCTATCCCTGCGCACCCGACGCGATTTGCTCGGGGCTCGGCACACGGGCGTTTCGCGCGAAGCGCTGGACCGCTTGGCAAAAATGCCCGCGCCCCAGACCTCTGGAAGCCAGGATGTGAAATCCGGACCCCCCCGCGTAGCACGCCTCGCCGCGATCAGCGAAGCGGTGAAAGCGTGCCGCATTTGCGCGCACCTCGCGTCTTTCCGCACGCAGACCGTTTTCGGCACCGGGAATCCCGAAGCGGACCTCATGTTCGTGGGCGAGGCCCCGGGCGCCGACGAAGATCGCCTCGGCGAGCCGTTCGTCGGACGCGCCGGCGAACTTCTCACGAGGATCATCGGCGCCATGGGTTTGTCCCGCAACGATGTGTATATCGCCAACGTGCTCAAGTGCCGCCCCGACATTCCAAAAGGTTCGCCGGGGAACCGTCCGCCGACCCCGCAGGAAATGCAGAACTGCCTTCCCTACCTGCGCGAACAGATCGCGGTGATCCAGCCGCGCATTCTGGTAGCCCTCGGCAAGACAGCCATGCAAGGGCTCGTGGGCACGGATGAATCGATGGGCGCCATGCGCGGCCGCTGGTATTCGTTCGGCGACATCCCCCTGCTGCCGACCTACCATCCATCCTACCTCCTCCGCAACGACTCCAATGCGGAGAAGCGCAAAGTCTGGGAAGACATGATGCTTGTCATGGAAAAGCTCGGAATGCCCGTCTCTGAAAAGCAGCGCAACTTTTTCCTCTCCGCGAAATAAAATGCTTTCCTCCTCCGGCTACGGCCTCGGCGCCGCTTTCGTGCGCGTCTTCATGGCGCCCTTCGTGCACCGCCGAGTCCTCGGGCGCTCGAACGTGCCTGCAACCGGACCCTGCATCCTCGCGCCGAACCACATAAGCCATTTCGACCCCCCGCTCATCGGCATCAGCACCGGACGCCCGGTGGACTGGATGGCGATGGAGGAACTTTTCCGCAACCCCGTGCTGGCCGCGCTGCTGCGCTGGGTGGGATCTTTCCCCGTCGGCCGCGGAAAAATGGATTATGCGGCGGTGCGGACTGCCATCGCACGCCTCGAGCGCGGACGGATGGTCGGGGTTTTTCCGGAAGGCGGACTCCGGACCGGCGCGGAGTCGGTCCTCGAGGGGGCACCGCTCAAACCCGGGGTGGCCGCGCTCGCGCAAATGACGCAGGCGCCCGTGCTCCCGTGCGCGGTAATCGGAAGCGATGCACTCTACGCACCGAGCTGCTGGCTTCCGCTGCGGCGCGCCAGTGTGTGGGTGATTTTCGGCGAGCCGTTGCCACCGCCCGCGCGCGAGGGCGACAAGGCCGCGGCACGGACCGCATTCGAAGCCCTCTTGGGCGGAAAAATCCGCGGCCTTTACGAGCGCACTGTCCGGGAAGCCGGCATCCCGCCCGAGTGCCTTCCGCAAACGCCTCAAAGGCGCAAAGGACGGGCTTGAGCAATGGAATTGTTGCGACGCCAATGGGCCCGCGCGGCCGACGCATCAACGTGCGCCCTGCTCAACCTTGCCCAATGGCGCCACCGGCACCACGTCGTCACGCGGGAGGAACTTGAGACCTACATCGAGCGCTGCGCAGCGCTCACGCGCGAACAATTCTACGCCGCACCGGCACTCCATCCGGTGGAGGCTTCGGAAGGCCATGTCGTCTGGCAGAGCCCCCACCCGCTGGGCCTGGACCACAACGATCGCGCTTCCGCATGGATCCAGCTCTGCAAGAACGGTTGGAGCGCACCCACGGTGCTTATTCTGCACGCGCTGATGTCCGTCAACGACACCGGCTACCGGCGCTTGGCAACGCGCTTCAACGAACTCGGCTGGAACGCCGCGTTCATCCACCTGCCGTTCCACTACGGACGCCGCCCGCGCGGCTACCTCAACGGCGAACTGGCAATGACGGCGAACCTCATCCGCAACGGAGAAGGGCTGCGCCAAGGCGTGAGCGAATCGCGACAACTTATGGACTGGATGCGCTCGAAAGGCTGCACGGAGTTCGGCATCTTCGGCACCAGCTACGGCGCGTGGACGGGCGCCCTTTTGTCATCGCTCGAACAGGACATTTCCTTCATCGCGCTGCTCCAGCCGATCGCCGATGTGGAGCATGCCATGTGGGAAAGCCCCGCCGGCGCGACCATCCGGCACTTGCTCAAGCGCAACGGAATCGATGGTGCGATAACGCGGCGCCACGCGCACCTGAGTTCGCCGCTGCACGGCAAACCCCGCACCCCGCCCGATCGCACCATCCTCGGTGTGGGCGCTTACGACCGGATCGCCCCGCCCGATCGCGTGGAGGCACTCGCGGACGCCTGGCGGGGCTCCCGCGTCATTGTGAGTCCGCAGGGACATTTCGGCTACGTGGCCGCCCGCGACGTGTTCGGCGCCGTGCGGGAACTCATCGCATAGGCGAACCGCAGCACTTATCCTCGCGACTTCCATCCCTCGACCCCAAATGCTCGCTGTCATCACCACCGGCCCCGCCTCGGTCCCGATCGACGAGGTTCGCCGCATCACCAATTTCGCCAGCGGCGAAATCGGCGCGATCCTGGCGGCGACGCTCGCACAGCACGGATTCGAAACGCTGCTGTTCCGCGGACGCGGCGCCACGCACACCGAAGTTCCCGCGGGAGCCTTGCTGCACCAATTCACGGCGAACCGCGATCTCGCGCAGCAACTCGCCACGCTCTCGGAGACTCGCGGGAATGACGTGCGCTGCGTCTTTCACGCCGCCGCGCTCTCCGATTACGAAATCGCCGGCGTTCACGGACCGGGAGGCACGCTCGACGGCGCACGGAAAATTCCCGGCAGCCTCGCCCGGATCCAAATTGTGCTGGAGCCCGCCGCCAAAATTCTTCCGCAACTGCGCGGATGGTTCCCGCACGCATGGATCGTCGGATGGAAATACGAACTCGAAGGCACGCGGGAAGACGCGATCGATGCCGCACGGATGCAAATTTCGGGCGGAAGCGCCGATGCGACGGTGCTCAACGGCACCGCCTACGGCCCCGGATTCGGCTTTTTGGCGGAGAAAAGGGCACCTCTGCACTTCGACCGAAAGCGCGAACTTGCTGACTTTCTTGCCGCCCGCGCGGCGCATTCCGCGGGAGGATCGCAATGAGTTGCGGGAGCGGTTTGAACAAGGCAGACTCAGGACCGGCGATGACAAACAAGTGTTTTGATGTAAATGATTCAATACCAGTCTTTTGCGACATAAATAAAATTGTCACAAAATATTGCTTCCCCGACCACATTCCATTGTGTTCTCGTTTAAAAGTCCGTCCACTAATTGTGGTGGGTGGGCAGGCCCGTCTGTTCCCCAGATCACCGGCCGGCGCAAACAAAAAACTGTCGAGATTCAAAATATGATAGCCACCAAATCCACCTTCCGCCCGAAAAAGAGCAAGAAATCGTCCACCCGAACCACCACCTCACGCGTCACGACGCCCGCCGGCCACCGCACCCGTGCGGAGAGCGGCAAAAAAACGGGGAAAGGGCTGAAGTTCGAGTCGCGTTTCCACACGCAGGACGGCACGCCGTTCGACCATGTCGAGTGGGACAAGCGCACCGCCGAGATCAACGACGATTCCGGCAAGGCTATCTTCAAACAGGAGAACGTCGAAGTCCCGCGCAGCTGGAGCGCCCTCGCCACCAAGATTGCCGTCTCGAAATATTTCTACGGCGACCTCGCCAACGGCACCGACCCTCACAAGGGCGGCCGCGAATCTTCCATCCGCCAGCTCATTCACCGCGTCACCCGCACCATCACCGACTTCGGCAAAGCCGACGGCTATTTCGCCGACAACGACAGCGCCGAGGCGTTCTACAACGACCTCACGTGGCTGTGCCTCCACCAGCACGGCGCCTTCAACAGCCCCGTGTGGTTCAATGTCGGCCTCTACCAGCAATACGGCATCGGGAAAAACGCCGGCCTCGGGAACTACTTCTACAACCACCTCACCGGCGAAGCCGAGCGCGCCGCCTCGCAATACGAATACCCGCAGGCCAGCGCCTGCTTCATCCAGTCCGTCGAGGACAACATGGAAAGCATCCTCGATCTGGCCAAGAGCGAGGCCATGCTCTTCAAATACGGCAGCGGCACCGGCAGCGACCTCTCCACCCTGCGCTCGACCCGCGAAAAACTCAGCGGCGGCGGCAAGCCCAGCGGCCCGCTCTCGTTCCTCAAAGTTTATGACCAAGTGGCCAGCGTGGTGAAAAGCGGCGGCAAAACTCGCCGCGCCGCCAAGATGAACACGCTCAAGGACTGGCATCCCGACATCGAGGAATTCATCGAGTCCAAGATGAAGGAAGAAAAGAAAGCCTGGGCCCTCATCGAGCAGGGCTACGACGGCTCGTTCAACGGCGAGGCCTACGGCTCGGTGATGTATCAGAACGAAAACCTGACCGTCCGCGCTTCCGATGAATTCATGGAAGCCGCGATCAACGGCCGCGAATGGACCACCCGGCGCGTCACCGACGGCAAGCCGTGCGAAAAGAAAGACGCCCGCACCCTCCTGCGTAAAATCGCCGAGGGCACGCATGTCTGCGGCGACCCCGGCATGCAGTTCGAGAGCACGATCCACAAATGGCACACCTGCAAAGGCACGGCGCGCCAGAATTCCACCAACCCGTGCTCCGAATACCTCTTCCTCGACAACACCGCCTGCAACCTCGCCTCGCTCAACCTGATGAAGTTCAAGCGCGAGGACGGCACGTTCGACGTCGAGAAGTTCAAAGCCGCCGTGCGCATCTTCATCACCGCGCAGGAGATCGTCGTGGACAACGCCAGCTACCCCACCAAATACATCGCGGAGAACAGCCACATCTTCCGCACGCTCGGCCTGGGTTACGCCAACCTCGGCGCGCTCGTCATGAGCTACGGCTACGGCTACGACAGCCCCGAAGGCCGCGCACTGGCCGGAGCGATCACCGCCATCATGACCGGTCACGCCTACGAGCAAAGCGCCCGCATCGCCGGCATCACCGGCCCGTTCCCCGGCTACCGTGATTCGAGCGCCAGCGGTGTGAAACAGACCGTCGCCCCCGACAACGTCGAACCCATGCTCGAGGTCATGCGATTCCACCGCGACGCGGTGGAAGATATCGAGAAGGCGGACGAATTCGAATACCTGCGCGACGAGGCACGCCACGTCTGGGACGAGGCGCTCCGCCTCGGCAAACAGCAGGGCTACCGCAACGCGCAGGTCACCGTGCTCGCGCCCACTGGAACCATCGGGTTCCTCATGGACTGCGACACGACCGGCATCGAGCCCGACATCGCCCTGGTCAAATACAAACTCCTCGCCGGCGGCGGCATGCTAAAAATCGTCAACCAGACGGTCCGCCCCGCCCTGCAGAAACTCGGCTACAGCGACGCCGACATTGAAGCCATCGTCGCCCATATCGACAAATACGACACCATCGAGGACGTCGAGGAGGACGGCAAAAAGATCCGCAGCGGACTGCGCTCCGAACACACCTCCGTATTCGATTGCGCGTTCAAGCCCATGCGCGGACAACGCAGCCTCAGCTACCATGCGCACATCCGCATGATGGCCGCCGCCCAGCCGTTCCTGTCAGGCGCCATCTCCAAGACGGTCAATCTGCCCGAGCATGCCACCGTCGAGGACATCGTGGACACTTACGTGGAAGGCTGGAAGCTCGGCCTCAAGGCCATCGCCATCTACCGCGACGGCTCCAAGCGTTCCGCCCCCGTCGTCACCGACAAGAAGAAGCACGGCACCGGCAACGCCGAACTCGAGGCCGAGCTTTCGACCAAGTCGGAACTCGAATCGCGCGTCATCGAACTGGAAAACGAAATCGATGCCATGCGCGCCAAGCTCAGCCAGCCGCAGCGCCAGCGCCTGCCCGACACGCGCGTCGCGCTCAACCACAAGTTCGATATCGCGGGCCACGAAGGCTACATCACCGTCGGCCTGTTCGAGAACGGCCAACCCGGGGAAATCTTCATCCAGATGGCCAAGGAGGGGAGCACCATCGGCGGCCTCATGGACACAGTTGCCACGCTCACCTCGATCTCGCTGCAATACGGCGTGCCGCTGGAAAGCCTGGTGAAAAAATTCGCCCACCAACGCTTCGAGCCGAGCGGCTTCACCAAGAACCCCGACATCCGCAACGCCAGCAGTATCACCGATTACGTGTTCCGCTGGCTCGGATGCCAGTTCATCAAGGGCTACAAAGAAGCCACCTCGCCCAACCGCCACCAACCCGAACTTCCCATGCGTGAAATCCCGGAGATGGAGCGCCGCGCGGTCAACCGCCCCGTTTCCGACCTCCCGCGCACCGGCGAGAAGGAAATCATCGATGTCATAACACAGACGCAGAACAGCGAGGGCACCCCGGTCCATATCGCCGGCACCGCCACCCATGCCGAGCGCATCCAAGGCGCGCTGGGAACCATGTTTATGGACACCACCTGCTCCAACTGCGGCAGCAACAAAGTCATCCGGGCCGGCGCCTGCGGCGTCTGCACCGAGTGCGGCACCAGCCAAGGCTGCAGCTGACCATTTGTGGCGCGGTTTCGCGCACCAAACCGGAACCCGGGGAGGCAACTCCCCGGGTTTTCTTTTTGCATGCCATCGCGCGATGGCCCGATCAAACGCACTACCGGGACAATTCATGCAACTTTCGCTCGCTCTCGGGGTTGAATTTTCTACATGACCGATAAACAAAAGCTTCTTCCCGCCATCCTCGTTGCACTCATCGCCGGCTGGGCCGGATGGTATTTCATCAGCGGATGGGGATTGGTGACCCTCGACTGCAACGACACACCGGTGCAAAAAGTCCTTTCCTCGATCGCGAGGCAGGGAGGAATCAAAATCGAAACCAACCTCGATCCGTCCACGCCGGTTACAATCAAGGTCAAACGCGTCCCGCCGCTGGAAGCATTGGACATCGTGGCCGCCCGCACCGAGGCGGCATGGCGCCTCGCCTACCTCGGCTCGCCGGACGTGCAGACGATCGAATCGGCGCTGGCCGCCTTTCGCAGCTCCCAGCAGGCAGAAGGGTGGTCATCGTTCGGCGGAGGCGGATTTTCGCTCATTGAGCCTCGTTCCGGCATACCGCTCGATCTGCGCCGCGTTGTCTGGAATCCCTCTGGCACCGCCAATCTCCACGATACACTCCGGCAGATTGCAGGCGAAACAGGCGCCTTAACCGCTGCACCGAAGGATTGGAACCCGGACACCGTCAATACCAAGGGCGGTGAAGTCCGTCGCGTGGTGCCGGAACTTTTCGCGAAGCTCGGCGGACATTCGCGCGAGGTGTTCCTGCTGCGACGGGCACCTCAAAGGACCGAAAATGCCGACGCGGATGCCGATCAGCCCCGTCGTGGCGGCGGCAACTGGATCGGATCAAACCCCGTGCGCGATGCGGGATCTCGCGGACCATGGGGCGACCCCCAGCAAGCTGCTGCCCGCGCGGAAGCGCAAATCGCGCTTCTGCCAAAAGATGAACAGCCCGAAGCCCGCAAGGACCTCGACACCATGCGGCAGTTCTGGGGCGAATTGCGCAACCTGCCCGAAGACCAGCGCCGGGCCAAAGCGCAGGAATTTTTCAACTCCCCCGCAATGCAGGAACGCATGGAACAACGGCGGATGGCACGGGAAGCCAAAATGACCCCGGAACAACGCAACCAACGCTCGAGGCGTTATTTCGACCGCAAGCGCGCAGCCAAATCGGAAAGCGAACCCCCGACGGGAGGAGCAGCCCGGTGAAGTCCGCCTTCACCCTCATCGAGCTGTTGGTCGTCATTGCTATCAGTGCGATACTTGTCTCCATTGCCTCGCCGACCATCGGCTCGATGATCGAGCGGGGCCGTTCCGCCCGATGCGCCGGCAACCTGCGGCAAATTGGAGCCGCCGTGCAGCAATATGTCGGGGACAACGACTACCGCTTCCCGCCGATCGAAACGGAACCGCCCACTCTCGGCAACGACGGACGCAGCGCATTGGAAACCCTCGGACCCTACGGCGCAACCATGTCCGTCCTCACCTGCCCGAGCGATGCCGCCGGAGCCGACAATGCAGCCAAATACGGTTCCAGCTACCACTTCTCCCCCGTGCTACAGGACGAACTCGCCTCAAACGTGCAGATCTACGGACGACGCGGCATCTTCCAAGTTCCGAGCATCAGCCGCCTTACCGTTTGCTCGGACTATCAACCAGTCCACGCACAAGCCGGACATTTGGGCATCAACGTCTTGAAAGGCGACGGGCGTGTCATCCAGCGCTGACGACCGGCGCCAGCGCCTTCCCGCCGGTCACACTTGCACACAGACCGCGCACGGAGTAGTAAAGGTCCAAGTCAATCGACAAATTGACCCATCAACACTGCCCTGTGGTGTAATGGTAACACAGCGGCCTTTGGAGCCGTTATTCATGGTTCGAGTCCATGCGGGGCAGCCACTCATACGGTGGCATGAACAACGAGCTAATCCGCGCCGCCGCCAGGAATCTCGGCTTCGCTCTTTGCGGATTCGCCCGCGCGGGACGCGCGCCGCATGCAGATCGTCTTTTTCGCTGGCTCGCAGATGGACGCCAAGCCTCCATGCAGTGGATGGAGCGGACAGCGGAAGACAGGGCCGATCCTTCCCGCATTCTTGCCGGGGTCAAAACGGTGATCGTCCTTGCGACCAATTACTTCCGCGAGGGGCATCCGGCCTCCGGAGACGGAGCACACGGTCGTATCGCACGCTACGCTTGGGGCAATGATTACCATGACGTCATCAAGCCCCGGTTGGAGGCACTCGACGCCATGCTGTCGGATGCCGGCGGCGAGCAGCGGTGTTTTGTCGATAGCGGGCCCGTGCTCGAACGCGATTGGGCCGCCGCATGCGGTGTCTCGTGGCATGGCAAGAGCACCATGGGCATTCACCCGCAACTCGGCACCTGGTTTTTCCTCTCGGTAATTCTTACCACGCTGGAGCTCGATCCGGATCCACCTCTGCCCGACCGATGCGGCAGGTGCACACGGTGCATCGCCGCCTGCCCGACCCAGGCCATCACCGCGCCCTACCAACTCGATGCGCGCCGCTGCATTTCCTTCCTCACCATCGAAAACAAAGGGCCGATTCCCGAGGAATTCCGCGAGGCCATGGGCAACCGCATCTTCGGTTGCGACGATTGTTTGGATGCGTGTCCTTGGAACAGATTTGCCCGGCAATCGCGCGATGCCGCACTGCAACCGCGAACGGAAATCCTGGGGATGCGACTACGCGATTACCTCGCCCTTGACGACGCCGCTTTCAAAAAACTTTTCCGCGGCTCGCCGATCCTGCGGGCCAAGCGCCGCGGGTTTCTGCGCAATGTATGCGTGGCGCTGGGCAACACAGGTTCGCAGGACGACTTACCGGCCTTGCAACGCGCGACAAATGACCACGAACCGCTTATCCGTGAACACGCCGCTTGGGCAATCGACAAGATCGGGACCCGCTATGGGTTGACGACGGCATCGCGGTAATTTCCGGCTCGAGCCGTGGCGATTTGCGGCGAAGCATTCACAAAACGCACATCGCCTTGGCAGACGATTGCTTCGCCGAATTTCCACGGACCGGTCACCTCGAAACGACGGCAGCCACGGAGCGAAGGGGCACCGCGGTCGAATGCACGATCGAGACCCGAGAGAACCTTGTAGTGCCCTGCGTCGAGAACGACTTCCGGCGGGACACCGCGGCACTCCGGCGAGAGTTCCAAGCGAAAGTCATCGGTGAGTCGGTAGGCGTCTGATCGCAATGCGAGGAGATCGCCGGTTGTTTTCACGGGAGCAAAACGCGTGCGCGGGACCAGAACGGCACCGGACTTTTCGAAGCACTCGATCGCCGCACCCATGGCGGTCTCCAGTTGCAGGACAGGCGGCGAGGAGGAATCGCGTGGATCCACGGTCTTGGTGTTTTTGATGAGAGGCAATGGCAACGCACCACCGTGTTTTTCCAATGCGGCACAAAGATCACCGACCCGGAACCATAGCGTGTTGGTGTTGAAAAAGCGGTGCTTCGCGATGTCCTGGAACGAGGCCGTGTCCTGGGGAGGGCACTGCGCTACTTCGCGCAAAATCAGGCGTCCGTCGCTCTTGCGACGGGTCAGATGGCCGCCCTTGCGATCGGATGAGGTGCGCGAGGCCACTTCCATCAAAAACGACAGACCGCTGCGCGCGAAATACCCCAGCAGACCGAGATCGACAGTCGCCCCGAGATTGTCGCTGTTGGAAACGAAGAGATATTCTACGCCTTCGCGCTCGAGCCGGTCGAGCCACCCCGATCCGAGCAACGAAGGATAAAGGTCGCCGTGGCCCGGCGGACACCACTCGAGACCGGGATCGGCCGGCCATTCGGCGGGCGCCAATGTATGGGCGCAAAGCTTGGGGATTTTGTTCTGCAAAAAATCGAGCTGCCCATCTGGCGACAGGCTCGGATACCGGGACATATACGCCAGCGTGTCCGCCGACGTGCTGAAGCTGTCCATGAGCAGGAACCGGGGGCCGCTCGTTCCATGGTGGTTCCGCAGCCAGACAATCTGACTGGCGATGAGATCGAGAAACGTCAGGCCGTCTTTCACCGGGATCAAGGACTTGGCCTTTTCCAAACCCATGCTGGTGCCGAGCCCGCCGTTGAGCTTGATCACACACAGTTTTCCGAGGAGCGAGGGATCGGCATCAGCGGCGGCAACCTCGGAAAAATCAGGGACGCCATCCGCCGGAAGAATCTCCGGTTCCGGGATCAACCCGGCCGCGCCGGACGCCGCCTGGCGCCATGCGCGGGAGAAGCTGGCACGCGCGGCATCGGAAAGTCCTGCGGCCTGCATTTTCGACAAGGCCGATTCCAGACCACGTTCGTCCATTGGAGCCTCAGGCCTTTTTGGTCGTAGCGATGTAAAGCTCGCGCAGCTGCTTGAAATCAACCGGCGAGGGCGATCCAGTCATCAGCTCGACGCCGCGGTTGTTCTTGGGGAAAGCAATCACATCACGGATCGATTCGGCACCGGCCAGAAGCATGACCAAGCGGTCGAGACCGAGCGCGATACCACCGTGCGGCGGAGTCCCGAAACGGAAGGCTTTGAGCAGATGACCGAACATCGCGGCCTGCTGCTGCTCATCCACGCCGAGAACGGAGAACATCTTGGATTGCAGGTCGGCCTCATGAATACGCACGCTGCCGCCGCCGATTTCGACACCGTTGAGGACAATGTCATAGGCTTCGGCCCGGACCTCCCCGCATTGGCCCGCGTCGAGCAGCGCAAGATCCTCCGCTTTCGGGCGCGTGAACGGATGGTGGACCGCATTCCACTTTTTCTCCTCCTCGCTCCATGCAAGCAGCGGAAAGTCCACGACCCACAGAAAGTCGAGACGGTTTGGGTCGTGCTCGATACCGAGCAAATCGACAACACGCAGGCGCACCCGGCCGAGCACCTCGCAGACCGTTTCCCACTTGTCGGCACCGAAAAGAACCAGGTCGCCCTCCTCGATATTCAGCCGATCCTTGAGCGCAGTTTTTTCGGCATCTGTGAAAAATTTCACGATCGGCGACTTCCACTCGCCGTTTTCACACTTGATGAAAGCGAGGCCTTTGGCCCCGAACTGCTTGGCCATCCCGGTAAGTTCGTCGATCTGACCGGTTGTGATCTTCGCGAGGCCCTTGGCGTTGATCGCGCGGACAACTCCGCCGCCGTCGAGCGCGCCGCGGAAAACTTTGAATTCGCTCTTTGCGAAAATTTCACCGACATCCACGATCTCCTGAGCGTAGCGCGTGTCGGGCTTGTCGCTGCCGAAGCGATCCATCGCCTCCCGGTATGTCAGGCGGGGAAACGGAGTCTTGATCCCGACCGCGCGCGCCTCGCGGAACACGGCAACGAACATCTTCTCGATCAGCGCGAAGATATCATCCGAAGTAATAAAGCTCATCTCGATGTCCGCCTGCGTGAATTCCGGCTGGCGGTCGGCGCGCAAATCTTCGTCGCGGAAGCAGCGGGCGATCTGGAAATATTTTTCTACACCCGCGGCCATGAGCAGCTGCTTGTATTGCTGGGGCGCCTGCGGAAGCGCATAGAATGTCCCCGGGTTCAGACGGCTCGGAACCAGGAAGTCGCGAGCGCCCTCCGGGGTGCTTTTGCTGAGGATGGGTGTTTCGATCTCCCAGAATCCGTCGGCATCGAGCACATCGCGCACGGTTTTGATCACGCGGTGACGAAGGCGCAGGTTTGACGCCATGCCCGGACGGCGCAAATCAAGATAGCGGTGCGCCAACCTGAGGTCTTCATTTGCGATTTGCTCGTCGAGGGGAAACGGCAGGACGTCGGCTTTGTTGAGAACCGTCAGTTCATCGGCCACCAACTCCACCTCGCCGGTGGCAAGTTTGGCGTTCTCGGTGCCTTCCAGCCTTTTGGCCACGATGCCCGAAACCTGAATCACGTCCTCGTCGCGGAGACCGTGCGCGGCGCCGGCCACCCCGGCATTTTCTTCCGGACGGAAGACCACCTGCGTGAGTCCTTCGCGATCGCGAAGATCGACGAAAATCACACCACCGTGATCGCGACGCGATCCGACCCAGCCGGCGAGGGTGGCGCGTTGCCCGATGTCCTTGGTGCGCAAGGCACCGCAATCACAACCGCGAAAATTCATGGCGCGGGAGTCTGGAGGTTTGCGGCCCAATCGGCAAGCGACTCTTGGGACATCGCCACCTCGGTGCGCTCCTTGAGATCTTTGACTTTGACCGATGGCCACTCGTTTCCGACCACCACCGCGACCGCGGCACCCGAGGCATCCGCATCCTTGAATTGCCTGCCAACCTTGTCGGCGACCAGGGGGTAATCCACCGTGCGTCCTGCCGCACGCAGAGTTTGCACGATGCCGAGCGCTTCTGGGCGGCGCGACTCATCGGCCACGATCACAAATATTTCGCATGCCTGCTGCGCGGCGATGGCGGCTTCCATTCTGGATCGCGTGGCCGGCAAATCCTCCAGCAAATCGCCCAACACAACATCGCCAATCCCGAAGCCGATTGCCGGCAGATCGACTTTCTTGTCGCTCAAGTCCGAGAGCAACCGGTCAAACCTTCCGCCCCCCGCGATGGCACGGCGCTCCTGCCGCCGATCGAACACCTCGAACACGAGCCCCGTGTAATACGCCAACCCGCGCACGATCCGCAGATCCAGCTCGCAGAAATCTTCCAGCCCGCGCGACGCCAGATTCTCCCGTAACTTCTCGTAAAAGCCCGGCTTTCCCATGGCGATAAATTCCTCCACCTCGGCCAGCTTGAGACCGAATGCCCCCAGTTTCGCCTCCAACAATTCGCGCGACGCGCGCTCCATTTTGTCGATGACGGATAACGCCTCCCGCGCCTGCATCTCGTCGGCGAGCCCTTTCCCCGCCAGAAATTCCATCCACGCCCGGCGGTCGCTCACCCGCACGACGATGTCCGCCGCCGTCAACCCGAACGCCCGCATCGTCTCGATGAGCAGCGCCAGCATCTCCGCATCCGCCGCCGGCGAACCGTCGCCGATCAAGTCGCAGTTGAGCTGCAGAAACTCCCGCAATCGTCCGCTCTGCTGCTTCTCGTAACGGAAAAACGGCGCGATGCTGAACCACTTGATCGGCTTGCGGAACTCGCGCCCTTTGGCGATGAGCATGCGCGCCAGCGTGGGCGTCATTTCCGGACGCAACGCCACCTCGCGCTCGCCTTTGTCGGTGAAGGAGAAGAGCTGCCCGAGAATTTCACCGCCGCTGTTCTTTTTGCGGTAAAGATCGAGCGATTCCAGCGTCGGTCCGTCGTATTCCAGAAACCCGAACGAACGCGCGACGCGCCTCCACGTGCCGGTGATGTAATTCCGGCGCGCACAATCCGACGGGAAAAAATCCCGGAACCCTGGCAACGAACGCATACGTCCGGGTATCTAAGCACGGAAGGCGATGCCCGGACGAGTTTTCAGTTTGCAGCCGGAACTGCGGCCTCGCCCGCACAAACTAACGATAATTCGTTGGAATTCATCTTGCCCAATACGTGGACTGATTTCCCCTCGGGCTGAAGACTGAAAACTGCTTCACTGAGAACTTTCCACCATGATCCTCGGTTCGCTCACACTGCACGACTTCCGCTGCTTCCAACGCGCCGGGTTCCATCCTTCGCCAGGCCTCAACCTCATTTCCGCACCCAACGCGAGCGGCAAATCTTCGCTGCTTGAGGCCGTCTGCGTTCTCCTGCGCCTGCAATCGCCCCGCGCCGGTGCGCTGGCAGAAACCATCCGCCGCGGCGCACCCGGATTTTCGCTCGAAGGACAGTGCGGCGACCGCAGCCTCACCTTCCATCTGTCGGCCACCGAGGGTCGCCGGCTGCTGCTCGACGGCGTTCCGCAACGCAAATCGGACGAATACCTGCGCGCCGGACTGGTGGCGTTTTTCTCCAACGAGGACATGGAACTCGTGCGCGGCACATCCTCGAAGCGCCGCCGGTTCCTCGATTTTCTCGGATGCCAATGCGATGCGGGATATCTTAAGCACCTGCGCGCCTACGAACGTGCGCTGCGCTCTCGCAACTTCCTGCTCAAAGAGGGCCCGCACCGGGGCCGCGAACTTGTGGCCTACGACGGTCCGCTCATCGAGTCCGGCACCTATCTCGCCGCTACCCGCGAACGGCTCTGCGCCGGATTGGATCCCTTGGTGGCACGCCACGCGGCGACCATCGGGGCACACGGCGAAAAAGCGACTCTGGCTTACATTCGTTCGGGCGGGGACGATTTCGGGGCGGCGCTGGCCGCAAGCTCGGCCGAGGAAAGGCGCCTCCGACAGACCGTTGTCGGACCGCACAGGGACGATGTCTTGCTCGAACTCAACGGAGCTGCGGCCGTCACCTTCGCCAGCGAGGGACAGCAGCGCACGCTCGCTCTCGCGCTGCGCCTCGCGCAGGCAGATTTGATCCGCGAGCGCCGCGGGTCACCGCCGGTTTATCTCCTCGATGATGTCTTCGGTGAACTCGACACCGACCGCCGATGCCGCCTGCTCGGCGCACTCCCCTCGGACGCCCAACGCATCCTCACAACAACAACTTGGCAATGGCTCGATGAAGCTGGCGGAGCAACTGAATGGACTATCAAAGAAGGCTGCGTCAGCGGCGCTTGAGCGGTGCGACAATTCCGGCACTCAAGACGACCCGAATTTCTCTCTGTCTCAAAACGGCATATTCAAAGGCCAACCGGCCTCGCGCATCCCAGAGCTTTCATCGTTGCCAGTTTTGGCCTTGCTCCGCATTTCTGTTATTTCGTTGGCGATTTCACTGACCTCACTTTGGGAAACACCCAGTTCGAGCAAAGCCGCGATCAAATTTTGCCTGAAAGCCTGTTCGGAATAAATGCCATCGAAGAACAAGCTCCTGCGTATCTCTGCAAGTTCGTCTTCGGGAACGATTCCGGACACCCGGGTTGCCGTAGGCACATTGCCAGAGGAAACGGAAACAAGTTCGCGTGCCTTCCACTCCTCAAAGAGGCTTCTGGCAGACCTCTTAACGGCCAAGCTAACCCGCTTGGATGTTGTAATCGGCCTTGGTAGCGGCGGTTGAACTGGTCTGGGGCGCAAGCTGATAACATCGCCTTCGGGAATGGAACCGCTCATATTTCTTTCGTCCTGAGCTGCAGCGGACTTGCTGCCGAGTGCCGCGGGAAGCAGCTGAACTATCTTGGGAAACACCCACTGCAAATAAGCGAGGTAGCCAAAAAGTCCGACAATCGTAAGGAGAATGATTTTCCTCACCGAAGGAGGATCGTTTGCCGAGGCCCCTATTAAAAGAATTTTCCGTTATCGAGACAGCAAGCGCAGAATTCCTTGGGCTTCAGACTTTTGACTCAACCAACGCAAAATAGAAGGCACCGGCACACAGCAGGCAAGGCTCTCGGCCTCACTGCGGGAACACGTCTGGAATTGGAAGTTGCAGAGAGTGGCTCATTTGTCTCCCGCGAGGCAGCGAAGCAGAGTCACTTCGCCAAATTCCGCGGAATGGCCAAACGCAAAACCTTTCTCGAAAGTAAGGCTGCCATGGATGCGCTGCGGGGCAAAGTAGAGAAGTGCGACATCGACTGATGACGACGGCCGTTGATTCAAACATTCTCATTGATCTCATTGGCCACGCAGCAGGGTTCACAGATACTGCCATCGCGGCTCTCGACGAGGCTCGCACCAAGGGGGCAATGATTATTTGCCTCGTGGTGCCAGCGGAAATCGCCAGCTACTTCGCATCGTCGCAGCAACTGGCAGAGACACTCCAGAAAATGTCGATTTGAGTGACAGACTTCAACTTGCGCGATTTGCATAGTGCCGGATATGCCTATGTCGAATACCGCCGTAGAAGCACCAAAACGAAGCCGCGGATGCTCGCGGATTTTGTGGTTGGATCGCACGCGATGCATCATGCCGATGCGCTGTTGGCCCGCGATAACGGTTACTACCGAACGTATTTCCCCCAAGCTGGATGTGATAGACCTCGGGCGTTGATTCAACTGCGCGCGGCTTCCCCCGCCATTGTCACAAGCGCCTGGTAGTGATCCGGGCGGCGGTCGCGGAAGAATCCCCACTGCGCGCGGAGATTGCGGATGGCGTCGAGGTCGAAAGTGCGCACCAGCACCGCTTCATCGGTGCGGCCCGCCTCGGCGACTTTTTTGCCAGTTTCATCGGTGATGAAAGACGAGCCGAAGAAGGTCATCTCCGAATTCCGACCTTCTTCGGTGCCGATGCGGTTCGAGGCAACGAGCGGGACCATGTTCGCGGCAGCATGCCCTTGCATGACGCGCTGCCAATGCTCGGCGGTATCCCAATCGGGATATTGCGGTTCGCTGCCGATGGCCGTGGGGTAGAGAAGCAACTCGGCACCGCCGAGGACCATGCACCGCGCGGTCTCGGGAAACCATTGGTCCCAGCAGATGCCGACGCCGATCTTTCCGAATTTCGTATCCCAAACACGAAACCCGGTGTCGCCGGGGTTGAAATAATATTTCTCCTGATAGCCCGGACCGTCGGGAATGTGCGTCTTTCGGTAAATGCCGAGAAACTCACCGCCCGCGTCGATCATGGCGACGGAATTGAAATAGGCCTGGTTGGCACGCTCGAAAAAGCTGAAGGGCAGGGCAACGTCCAGCTCGCGTGCGAGGGCTTGAAATCTCGCGATACCTTCGTTGCCAACAGCCGGACGAGCCAACTCGAAATACTCCGGCAGTTGGTCCTGGCAAAAATAGGGGGTCTCGAAAAGTTCCTGCACGAGGATGACATTGGCCCCCTGCCCGGCCGCGCGCCTGACCAACGCTTCCGCACGTTCGAGATTTTGGCCGCGGTCCCGGCCGCAGGCCATCTGCGTGGCCGCCACGGTGACATTGCGCATGGCGTGAAATTTCAGGATTTGTCCTTCTTCCGCAAGCGCAGGGTGATGCGCTTCATGCGGGCGTGGTCATCCGGACTCCAGCTCATGATTTCCCCGTCGTCCTTGAACGCCTGATGCACGAGCCAGCGGTCGTAGGCATTGAGCGGTTCGGTCTGCAGCGGCTTGCCGCGCTCTTTGACCAGCCCGGCGATGGCGCGCATTTTCTCGATGAGGCGGTCGTTGCGCATGGCCCGCCGGTGTTCGATATCCACGGTCACGCGTTCGGCCTTGGGATCCCCGGCCTGGATGAGGCGGTTGAGCAGATACTGGATGTCCTCCAGCGTCTCGTCGTTGCGACCGGTCAGGAGATCGGCATCGCTGGTGTAAATCTGAAGGACGAGTCCATGCTCGCCGGGCTGCTCCTCGATCTGCACGGCGAAACCGAGGTAGCCGAGCATGGTGTCGAGGATCTCTTTCGGTGTCATGCGCCGGATTTTCGGCGTTTCCCTTTGCCCGCCTCAAGCGCTTTCTTTTGCGCGACCGATTTCTTTTCCAGAGTCGGGAGCGGTTTGTTGCGGGTCAGATAGAGCTGGACGATGGAAATGAGGTTCTGCGTGGTCCAGTAAAGGGACAGTGCCGAGGCGAAGTTGTAGGCGAAGAGGATGAAGATCACAGGCATGAACATGAACATGCGCTGCTGGGCCGCGTCGCCGGTTTTCGGGGTGATCTGCATCTGCCAGAGCATGGTCGCAGCCATGAGCAGCGGCAGGATGTTTACCGGGAATCCGAGCAGGTGGCCCACGGTATCGGGCTGCGAAAGATCGTGCACCCAGAGGAAGGAACTGTTGCGCAGTTCGATGGCCGTCCCGAGCATCGAATAAAATCCGAAAAAGATCGGGATCTGGATGAGCATGGGCAGGCAACCGCCGAACGGATTGACGCCGTAATCTTTGTAGAGCTTCATCAGCTCCTGGTTCATCTTGGTCGGGTCGTCTTTGTATTTCTCGCGCAGATCGGTCATTTTCGGCGAGAGAGCGGCCATGCGGCGCATCGAGTCGGTCGCTTTGTTCTGCAGCGGCCAAAGAATCGCTTTGATGATGATCGTCAAAACAATGATCGCCGCGGCAAAGTTTCCCAAGACGCCGTGGAGCGCGTTCATGGAATAGAGCAGGATCTCGCTCACCCACTTGAAAATGCCGAAATTCATCACGGCCTGCTCGCCGTGGCCGAGCTTGGCCAAGCGCCCGAGATCCTTCGGCCCGGCGTAAATTTGGAACGTCCAGGATTTGCTCGCACCCGGCGCCAGCTCGAAGCCGGGCAGACCGAGGACACCCTCGATGCCGAACACTTTGTGCTCGGGGTTGCCCGCGTGAAGAAGATCCAAGCGTCGCGCCCAGACCGAGGCACCGGGTTCGCCATCAACGATAGATACGATGGTCGTGAAATACTGGTTCTTCACTGCCGCCCACGCGATTTTGTCGGACTTCTGTTCGTAAAGGCTTTGCGCCGCGCGCAACTGGATGCCGACGAGCGGAATCGCGCTGGCATTGAACCAATTCACGTCGGTGAAAGTCGCCTTGCCCTCGCGATACCAATCGAACCCCGTGTAAAGGGTCATGTCGCGGTAATGCACTGGCACGGCACCACCCGTGGCGATATGCAATCCTCCGCTGCTCACCGGACTATCCCCGGGATTGGCGATCTCCAATTCGAGATTCACGACATAGTTGCCTTGACCACCGTCGGATTGGTCCACGGTGAAAACTTTGCGAACGCGCAAGCCATCGGGGGATGTTCGCGAAAAGACCGCCTGTCCCGGCGCAGATGAGGGCTCGCGCACGAAGCCCCCGAGCACCGATCCGGGAGTCTCGGCCAAGGCGCCGACGGGCATGGCTTGGGGAATGTTGAGATTCACATTGGCGCCGTTTTCTCCGAGATGGCCGAGCAGATTGACCTGCGAAATGCCACCCGCATCGCTCACGAAGACGAAATCGGCAAGCCCGGTGGATATTTTGAATTCCTCGCGCGGGACGGTCGAAGCAGCCGCGCCCTCCGCGGGGGCGGCCGGCTGCGCGGGCTGCGCCAGCACAGGCGTGGCGGACGGAGCGGGTGTGGCCGGTGCGGTTTTCTCCGCTTGCGCCTTCGCTTTGGCTACGGCGACCTGCTCGGGAGTCGGAGAGTAATATTTGACGTAAGCCCATTGCCACAGCCCGAGGGCCGCGACACAGGCGATGACGGCAATCCAGGCCTTGCGGTCCATCACCGTGCACCCTCCCAATCGACGCGGCTCACGGCCGGCGGCACGGGATCACAACCGCAACCGCCCCACGGGTGACAACGCGCGACGCGTTTGACACCGAACCAAGTTCCGCGGACCGCCCCGTGCGTCTCCACGGCCTCGAGAAAATAGCGCGAACAACTAGGCTCGAACCGGCATCCCGAACCGGGCCCGCCCAGCCACACGAGGAAAGGCGACAACGTCCACTGGTAAATGCGGACAACGATGCGAATCACGGTCTTCATCATTTGAAAGCCCGCGCGCGGCCGGCCAGGGCCAGCCACTCGTCGCGCAGAGCTTGGAAAGGCGCGACAACCGCCGCGCGCCGGGGCACGGCGACCATCATCAGTCCGTCCGCCAAACTCGGCCGGTGAACGCGGAAAATTTCCCGCAAACGCCGCCGCAACTTGGTGCGCTCCACCGCACCGCCCGTCCGGCGCGATGTCACCACGCCGAATCGCGCGGGCGATTTCGTCCCGCTCGCGAGGCAGCCGAGAACCATGAGACGGCCATGCCAAGAGCGCCCTTTCTCGCGCACGTCGGCAAACTCGGATCGGCGCGACAGCCGGGCGGATTTCGGCAGGCTGAGCGAACTCATCGAGCCGGAGAAATGGAAGATTGCTCCGGTCAAGCGCCGGTGTGCCGCGCGTAGTGCACTTCGACACCCTTGGGCAGGAGGCGTTTGCGGCCGCGCTGACGGCGTCGGGAAAGGGTGGCTCGGCCGCCCTTGGTCTTCATGCGAGAACGGAAGCCGTGCTGGCGTTTGCGCGTGCGCTTGGAAGGTTGGTAAGTTCTTTTCATGGGACAAAATTGACTGCCGGCGGCGCGACAGACCGTGCAGCATGGCCGGATACCCGTATAATGTCAAACAAACCCCTCCGTTCACCCGCCATGACCCGCCGATTCCTTCTGTTGGACGCCCATAACATGATCTTCGCCGACGCGGAGTTGTCCGCCCTCCACCGGCGCCATCCCGCTGCCGCGCGCGAACGCTTGATCCGCATCTTCCAGCGGCATCAGGACGCGTCCGGCACGCGGGTGGTGATCGTTTTCGATGGAAGCCGCGCCTCGCGCCCGTCGGAGATCGGCACCGACACCGCCGGGGTCCAAGTGATCTATGCTCCGTCGGGACAAAGCGCCGACACCGTGATCGAACGCCTGGCCTTGAAATATGCATCCACGCACGCGCTCACCGTGGCAACGAACGACCATCTCGTTCGCACCGCAGCGGCGGCGGCAGGCGCGGAATCGATCGACCTCGAGACCCTGCGCGGCGAAATCGAGCAATCCGCAAAAGAACTTGATCAGACATTGGACCGTCTGAAACGGTCCAAATGAAAAGCGCTCACGGCGTCGTGGTAAAAATATCCCACGTTCCGCCACTGCCCTGCTCCCAAGGCACGATCCATTTGTAGATCGTGTGCGAGGCGAAACCGTCGAATTTGCCGCGCTCCACCAGCACCGGCTTTGCGTCGCCCATGGCAAAATCGAACGCGATGATCCGTGCGCCGCGCTTGAGCTTGCTCAGTTGCGGCATGAGACGTTCGTTCAGCGCGGGCAAAAGATAAAGAAACACCACGTCCGCATCGGAGAAGTCGGATTTGAAAATGTCCTCCTGGCGGATCTCCACCAGTTTTTCCACCCCCGCCGTCCGCGCATTCTCGCGCGAAGCGCGCACGCAACCAGGGTCGATCTCGATGCCCGTTGCGCGGACTCCGTGCCGACGGGCCGCCGCAATGACAATTCGTCCGTCGCCGCAGCCCAAGTCGTAAACCTTGTCGCCAGGCTTGATGTCCGCCAGCTCGACCATTCTCTCGACGGCCGCCTGCGGTGTGGGAACAAAACCGATGTCGGGCCTGCGCCCAGTTGCGCCGTCCTCCTCGGCCGCCAACCCGGCGCACAAAACAGCAGACAGCAGAACTGCGACCAGCCAGTGCTTTTTCATGCTCCGGCCGCACGCTCGCGGTTGAGCCATACCTTGCAGGCACCTTTCATCCGGGTGAGGATGTAATAGACCGTCTGGCTCCGCTGGCGCACCAGCTGCGCACCGACAATCTTCGGCACGAAATCCGCCGGCACTTCCATGACCTCATCGATCGACGCGCCCTCGAAACCCTTGCACAGGATCGCCGTCATCGCGCGCGTGAGCGTCTGCACCTGCGGGCCGAGCGTGATGCGAAAACGCACGCGACGATGTTCGTCCACCGCGAGAAAAACACCCACCGTGTCGGTGCACTCCTCGTCCTTGCGAACATCCTCGAGGCCGAACTTCTCGCCCTCGCGCGGAGCCTGGGCCGCGGCTTGCTCGGCATAGGCAATGAGCGTCTCGCGCTTTTCTTCGTCGGGCAGCACTTCGAAAAGGCCTATGATCTCGCGCAGCTTGGCGGGGTATGACATCTGCACATTCAACGTCCATGCACGCCGCCATGGCGAGACCGGAGATCGCGTCCGCTTGAGAAAACACACGCCGTTGGCCTAAAAGGAATTCATGCGCACGCTGGCGAAAATGACCATGGCCGCCTGCGTTCTCCCCGCTGCTTGGGCGGGTGGACAGGAGCCTTTTGCTCCCAGACCTTTTCACCTCGCACCCGAGGCGGGCCCCGAGACCCCGCTCGCTGAACGCCACCTTGGCGAGCCCCTTCCCCCGGATCCGGCGCGCGAAGCATGGGAAGCGGAACTGGCTCTCGTGGACAAGCCGCAGGATGACGAGAGCGCTCGAACGGCGATCATCCGCGAACTGTTCGAAGCAGTGGCCGACCGAAACGACGTCAAAGTGAAGCAACTTCTTGCCGCCGGTGCGCCAGTCGATGCCGAACTCCCGCTGCCTGCACCGAAAGAATTCGTCACCCGTTTCAGGAGCAACCACCTCTACTACTTTGTCACCGTCGAACGCGGACTTACCCCGCTGATGCTCGCCGCTGGCATGGGCCGGAAAGAAACGGTTGCGCTCCTGCTCGAAAATGGCGCCTCGCCGAACGCCCGAACCAAAAAACACAGAACCTTCCCGCTTTGGCTAGCCGCCAAAGGCAAACATACCGCTGCCGTGCAAATGCTGCTTGGGGTCAAGCCCGACTCCGAAGCCGCAAGATCTCTGCTCGAAGTCGACCTCGCCGCGCAAACCGCCCGCCTCTCGGTGGATGGCACGCCCGCGGCACCCGTCCCGATTTCTTCCGGCAGGCCGTCATTCCCGACACCTCGCGGAGAGTTTGTCATAACCGACAAGCACCGGAAGTGGCGCTCGACAATTTATCCGGCCGACATGCCGTTTTTCATGCGCCTGTCATGCGGCGACTTCGGGTTGCACGCGGGCTATCTCCCGGGATACCCCGCATCCCATGGCTGCATCCGGCTCAATCAAGAGGACGCGGAAAACTTTTTCAAAACCGTCCCGATCGGCACCCGCGTGCTGATCAAATAGCCACTTACGGTCGCATGACCTTTAGACGCAGGTAGCGCTGGCCAGCAGGCGCCTGATCCATGGGCTGGGGATCGGTGACGATCACTGTCTCGAAGTCGTTCGTTCCGCCGGTATAAGCATTTGTTGTGCTGGTCCAAATGTTTGTCCAGCTGCTAGTCATCGTGTTCGCCGCTTCGACGTTGAATTTGACATCGGTGGCAAACCGCGAGCGACGGAAGGTGATGGACATATTGTTCGAACCTTTGCTTGCCGAGGGCAGATCAGCCGGAGCAGCCGTCAACGGGTTGAGACCCATTGCGTAGGCCGCGAGGTTTGCAACAGCCAGTGGCCCGTTGCGGTCGGTCGGACCGCGGCGGTCGGCTGGTAGCGATTGCAACACACTCCACGTATCGAATCCACCCGCGGCGCGCACTGTCAGCTTGAAACTCGTGCTGGCCGATGCAGCGCCATCGCTCACGGTCAGGGTGATGTTCGCATCTCCGCTTTGCACGTAGGCGGGGGTGACGGTCACGGTGCGGCTAGCTCCACTACCGCCAAGTTCGATATTCTCATTCGGCACTAGAATCTGGTTATCGCTCGCGGCTGTGACCACAAGTTGATCGGCTGCGGTTTCGGCATCACCCACCGTGAACTCAATCGCAGATGACGCCACGCTCTCGTCGGTTATCTGGTCGGCGATGAATCCGATTATCGGCAAACCGTTCACGGGGGAGACTGTGACCGTGAACGCGTCGGTGACCGTGCGGTCGCCGTCGCTAACGGTCACGGTGATCGTCGCTGTGCCGTTTTGGTTGGCTGCCGGAGTGACGGCGATGGTGTGGTCCGAGCCGCTTCCGAGGAGAGTTATGTTCCCGTCGGGAATGAGCATCTTGTCACTGCTGACGGCCGTGACAACGAGCGCCCCCGGTGTTTCCACATCGCCCACGATAAACGCAATCGGGCCGGTGCCGGTGTTTTCGCTTACTGTTTGGTCAGGAATATTGCTGATCGCCGGCGCATCATTGAGTCCGGTGCCGGCAAAATTCACGGTGAAGGGGTTTTCGTCCGGATCGTTGCTCGCAAGGCTCGCGGAAGCGCTGCGCGCTCCCTGTCCCGCGGGATTGAGAGTCACCTGGAACGTTGTCTTCTCGCCCGTCGCGAGAGTCGTCGCACCGAGAGAGCCGAGGTCGAAATCCGCACCGTTCGATCCGGACTTGGCCAACGCCAAGCCGCTTAGCGGGCCCGCGCCGTCGTTGCGCACCACGTAAGTCAGCGTGCTGCCGGGCGCAGCCACGCGCACCGTTCCGAAATCAAAGACGGGTGTCCCAGCGGCCAATGCCGGAACAAACCGCTCGAGGTTGGCGAAACGGAAGTTTTGGCCGGGGCCCTGCGCGGTCGAGTAAAAGTCCACGCGATCGATAGACATCGTGCCGGATGTAGACGTCCAATTCGTTCCGCTGAGAACCTGCGCCCCGCTGGTCAATTTTATGTTATAACCGTTGCCCGAATTGCGCGTGAACACGACATAAAGCGGCGTTCCCGAAGCTTGCGAGATGCTGTTCCCGAAAAAAGATCCTCCGTCGTTCAGCTGCCAAGATGTGGACGTGCTCGGAGCAAGCCGCAGGGTCAGCCTCAGTGCGCCACCGGAATACAATTTTATGCCCACCTCGCCGCCGCTGTTCACGGTGGTATAGCCGAGTTGAACTGAAAACGTCTCACCGACAGCCATGGGCGTGCTGAATGAGCGCGAGGCCGTATAGCCGTTGCCACTGCCTCCACCCGAATAAATCGCAAAAGACTTGAGTCCGTTTGTAGCCGTATCGAGGTAGTTCCAACCGGATCCCGTCGCAATCCCGCTCCAGCTTCCATAGCCATATCCGCCGTTGAGACCTATAAAACCGTTTGTGTAAACGGAATTTATAGCGGAGTCCGATCCCCTCGATTGCTCGATGGTGATGTCCGGCGGCTGGTTAACCGTGATCACGAATGTATCGCTGGTTGTCAGCGTTCCATCGCTTACCGTGACGGTGATCGTGGCGCTGCCTGTCTGATTGGCGGCCGGCGTGACAGTGACAGTCCTGCTCGCATCGCTTCCGACGAAGACGATGTTGGCTTTCGGAACAAGCGTGTGGTTGTCGCTACTGCCTGTGAGTGTCAGGGAGGATGCCTCTGTGTCGGCATCGCTCACTGTGAAGCCGATCGCACCCGTGTTTGAGTTCACGAATACGGTGCGGTCGGCGATGTCGCTGATCGTCGGGACTTGGTTGCCCTGCGTGACCGTGAGAATAAAACTGGTGCTCGTCGTTGCTGATCCGTCACTCACATTCACCGCGACTTTGGCTGTCCCGGTTTGACCGGTGGCGGGGGTCACGGTGACGGTCCTGTTCGCACCGCTGCCTTCGAAGACGAGATTCGCGTCCGGAACAAGCGTGTGGTTGTCGCTGCTGCCTGTGACCGTGAGTGAAGCTGCTGCCGTTTCGACATCGCTGATGGTGAATGCAATCGCGGCGGTGGAAGTGTTCATGGCAATGCCCTGATTACCGATGGCGCTGATGGTCGGGGGATCATTGACCGCGTTGACCGTCAGATTAAAGCTGCTGACCGCCGCCGCTTGCCCGTCGCTCACAGTCACGGTGATCATGGCTGTGCCGTTCGCGTTTGCCGCGGGTGTGACGGTCACGGTGCGGTCGGATCCGCCCCCGCCTATTGCGATGTTGGCATCGGGCACCACCGCCGCGTTGCTGCTTGTTGCGCTGACAGTCAACCCGGTCACCGCCGTTTCCGTATCGCCCACCATGAACGCAATCGCCCCGATCGCTGTGTCTTCATCGGTGGTTTGGTCGGCAATGGCGCTGATGGTCGGGGGTGCATTGACTGTGAGAACAAAGTTGGAGGATGTGCTCAATTCACCGTCGCTCACTGTGAGTGTAATCGTCGTTGTGCCGTTTTGGCCCGCCAAAGGCGTGATGGTCACACTGCTGTAGGCACCGCTGCCGCTTATCGAAATATTGGCATCGGGCACCAGCGCTTGATTGCTGCTGGAGGCGGTGACGACGAGCGATGCAACGGGCGTATCCACATCATCCACAGAGAACTTAATGGCGGGAGTCGCCGTGCCGGCCGTGATCGTCTGGTTTGCAATGTTGCTGATCGTCGGCGGGTCATTGACCGCATTGACCGTCAGCAAAAATCTGGTGCTCGTCATCGCATTTCCATCGCTGACGTTGATCGTGATTGTGGCTGTTCCATTGGCGTTCCCAGCAGGCGTAACGGTGACAGTGCGGTTGGTCCCACTTCCGCCGATGACGATATTGGCATCCGGCACAAGCATCTGGTTGCTGCTTGTTGCGGTGACTGCGAGCGATCCCGTTGCCGTTTCCGCATCGCCCACGGTGAAAGCGAGTGCTCCGGTTCCCGCATTCTCATTGATCGTTAGAGCAGAGATGCCAGTGACGGTCGGCGGAGCGTTCACCGTAAGAACGAAAGTGTCGGAAGCGGTAAGCGTGCCGTCGCCGACGAACACGGTGATGATAGCCGTGCCGGTCTTGCCAGTGGCGGGCGTGATGGTGACGGTGCGGTTGGCCTCGCTGCCGCCGAAGGAAATATTCGTGTTGGGAACAAGGGATGTGTTGCTGCTGCTGCCCGTCACAGTGAGCGATCCGGCCGCGGTTTCGATGTCGCCCACCGTGAAAGCAATCGCCCCTGTCGCCGTGTCCTGGTTGATACTCTGGTCGGGAATGTTGCCGATTGTCGGCGCAGCATTGGCACCCGTGTAAAACACGGCATCCGCTCCCGCGGTTTGGCCGATGCTGTTCTGCGCCATCGCACGGTAGTGATAAGTCGTGTTGGCAACCAATCCACCGAGGCTTCCAGTCACTGCGGCCGGCGAAGTCCCACCTCCTGCGGAAGCAGCCGATACGATCTGCAGACCGTCGAGGATCATGTGGTGGTTCCCGGTCCCCGGGTTGTTGCCGTTGATATATCCGAGGGCGGTCATGCTCACGCTCGCGCCGGACAGTTTGAGCGTTCCCAACGTGGTTTTGTATGTGGCATCCGCACGGAATTTGGCAGCACAGATGTAGGTTCCCGCCTTGGTGTCGAAGTCGATGCGGACATCAATGATCGCACCACGAATTTCGGCCCCGAGATCGAGATTCTTCTGACCCGACGCATCAGTCACCAATAATGCGGTGTTCCCGCCCACACCTCCGCTAGCCGGAGCCATTCCCACCGACAGCAGTTCATTGGCACCGAAGG
>VEQL01000017.1 GCA_018883245.1 Chthoniobacterales bacterium | reverse complement strand
CGCCATAGCCTTGGTGACCTCTACGACTTTACGAAGGATGTCGCAGAGCACTGCGAATATATCACCATAGAGAAGAAAGATTGGGATGCCGGGATGCCCGGACGCTCTGGCGTCTGGCATGTGGTCACAACCACCAGCCGGCGTGCACTCAAAGCAGAGATGAGGGCTAGAGTGTCTGAGATTCTCCGGACGGATCGGGACTCGATCGAACGCTACAAGAAGAAGTTGAAAGCTGAAGCCTCTAAAGAGGCGAAGGGACCCAAGTCCGCCCGCCTGTTGTTCGAGGCGGATATCTGGGACGATTTCAATCCGACATCCTACGCCGTCTACCTAGAGGAACCTTCTCAAGACTCGCGCATGTTTCGTTTATGGGAACGCACGAATGATTTTTGGCGACTCAGCGCTATTTCGGTCCCTGCCTACATTAGTGTGAAGGAAGCTGCTCGCACCATGGTGCTTCAGTATCTTGGGCCACCAGGGGCGTCGGGAGTGCTGTCATTTAAGGCTGGGCCTGTTTTCTCCGAGGAGGGCCTTGAATCGCTGGCAAAGGAATACCAACGTGGCGGTTGAGAAAGCTCGGGCATTGGCACGCCACGGAATTTGGGCAGCGCTGCCCACCAAGGCTGTATTCAAACAACTGCACGCCCCGTTCCCAGCCTAGCAACACCTTCAAATCGATAAGGTTGTGCCCGTGAGCCTTGGGGTGAGAACCAAGCTCTGGTGGGGCGGGCAATACGAGGGCTGAGGCTGCTGCTCAATCAGCGAGCCGATCCTGATTGGCTGATCCGTTTCGTTTATGACGCACAAAATCCTCGCTTGCCGTGGCCTCTTTCAGAATGGTTTCTCCATCTATCGCACAATCACAAATCAGCCATGAGTTACTACATATGGATCGGAGAGCAGGAACAGGGACCGTATTCCCTTGAGGAACTTCAGCACTCGCTGAATGCGGGCGAAATAGGTCTGGACCAAATGGTTCGACTAGCAGACAGCTCCGACTGGGTATCGGTCGGCCAAATCGTTTCTGCTGCCTCAGTTCCGAAGCGTTCACAAGTTGAACCGACAGTTAGCCGGTCAGCCCTTAATGTGCCTCGGGGAATCCTGCTAGGCGTTGGAGGTGTTGCAGTTGTTGGTCTAATCGCAATGGTTTTTAATAGTTGCGGCCCTGCTCGATCTGGTGCGGTTGCCACTGCACCTGTTGAGCCATCTGAATCTCAGCCTTTACCAGCAACGTTAGCCATCGCCGCAAAAACGCCTGAGGTCGTGGTGGACGAATCTGACCCACGGTTTGCTAAGGCCGCGCTTTTTAGGCAACACGGCCTTAATGAGGATTCAAAGCGTGAGTTAATTCTAATCCTTACTGCCGATGATGATGATGCCCTAAAGGCTAAGGCGGTCTACCTGCTAGGCATGATCGCATTCGACCAGAATCAGATCCCTCTTGCGCTGGAGACTTGGCAGAATCTCGTGGCCACTTATCCGGAATCCGAAGAAGCGAAACTGGTCAAAGAACGCATCAATGACCTCGCCCAAATCGTCGGCGAATCTCAGAAAGAAAGTCTCAACAATGCTGTAGCCGAATCCTATCTACGACACGCTGACTTTTGGTCTCGAGGGAAGAGCGAGGTATTTTCGTTGGATACTAGTTGGATACCGAATGTTGATGCGGCAGTGAAATGGTTCGACAAGACCATAGCTGAATTTCCGAAGTCGACGGCCGCCCGTATCGCCTATGAAGAGAAGATGAAGACTCTTCTCGGGTGGGAGGAACCCGGACAATATGGAAACAAGCATGGTGTAAAAGCATCTCCTCAAGCCTACATCCCGAAGCTTGTTGAGACGTTCAAGCAATTTGAGGCTGAGTTTCCCGACGCAGCAACTTTGCCGGCGTTTCGCTTCCAGATTGCGCAAGCTTACTGGGGGGAGAAGGACTGGGAGAATTCGAAGGAGTGGCTCAACTCCATTATTGAAAAGAGCAATTCTTCCGACACGTTCTATGTTGACTTGGCTAGAAGGCGTTTGGAGAAGCTCGAGTTTTGAAGTAAGCAATCTTTTATGGCGACCGATGGCGTCCAAGGGTTGGTCGTCCCCCAGTTAAATCCCATGAGAAAACGTTTTTCAGCTTTACACTTTTTTCGGGGGCATCCCTCCCATACCCGAAAGTAGCAAAACGCTGATAACGAGGCTTCTACGCTCAAACAGGCGGCAGCTTACGGGTGACTTGGAAGAAGTGGAAAAGGTGGAAAATGGTGGATTTTGGCTCACCGCGCGCGAGTGGCGGTGAATTCCACCAACCGCTCGATCATGGGCGCGGTGATGTGCACGTCGGCCAACCGAACCACGGTCCAACCGGCGAGAGTCGCCTCGAGGTATTTCTCCATGTCGGCGACGAAGCCCGCCGCGCGATTGTGGCGCCCCTGGATCCAGATGCCGCCCTCGATCTCGATGAGGGTTTGGCTCGGGAGGTGGGCAAAGTCGGCCCGCCAGCGCCGGCTCAAGTCGAAGCGATATTCGCGCTCGATGGGCGGACCGCCGAGGGATTTCCAGTAGAGGGCGAACTTGGATTCGAGCTTTGAGCCGCTGGAGCGGTAGCGCAGGCGCCGGGGCATGCCCGACGGGCCGAAGTCAATCCGGGTCGTCTTTGAAAAGCGATGGCTGCTCGAGGCTTTTGGCGGGGGTCGGCTTTGATGAGCCGAGACCGAAGAGGCCGAGGATGCGATTGAGCCAAGAGCGAAGGAGTTCCATTTCCACCGCTGAAACTAGACAGGTCGTGGCGACCGGGCAACCATGCGGCGATGATCCGCGATGACGCCGCCAAGGGAGTTCGAGTCCGCTTTGCGGGAGGAGAGATCGGTCTTCTTGGTGAGCTTGGCCGATCGCTCAAGGGCAAGACGGGCACGATTGTCTATGGCGTGAGCGAGGACATCTTCTGCTACCCCGACAATCCGGAGATGGACATGGTCTGGGTGGCCTTTGACGAGGACCGGCTGCCGATGAGGCAGGTGTCATTGGCGTTTCTGGAGCCGGCGGGCTTATGACGCGCAAAGTCCTTGCTGCCGCCTGAGCGGGAGCCGGATGCTGGTCGAGCGATGACGAAGCTTCAGATGATCTGGGCGTGTCCCAAGCTGCCGAGCGGCCGCTGGGTGGCACTGGACTGCTGGCGCTTGAGGGAAGCGGTCAACGAGGCCGACCGCACAGGTGATGTGACCGAGTTGCTGGAGATTTGGCGCGAGCACAACGTGCGCCGACACATCGAAGTGGTGGAAATCGTGGAGCGTCCGGATCTTCCGCCAAGCGAGCTGGCCATGGCCGAGATCAACGATCAGCAGCGGGTGCCGGTCATGACGATGGAAACCGGCTACACGATGGACGATGTTCTCTCGGACAAAGCGCCCTGGTCGCCGGAAGACACGGCTGTGTTTCGCGAGTTCACCCGTGAGATCTGGGTGCATGCGCGGGTTGCCCTCTGCCTGATGAGGTTGCGTGACTGCTTGGCCATGATTCTGGCCCGCACGCCCGAGGAGCAGGCATGCCGATGAAACTGGCGGCGATTCTGGTTTTGTTTGTTGCAGGTTGCGCCACGAGGCCCGAACCCGAGCCTGAGCCGATCGTGGAGCATTGGCGGGAGGTGTTGGTGCAGACGATTCCGCGCGGCGGTTACGTTGAAAGGGACAACGAATACATCGGTGTGGCGCCGATCCACGTGCGCGTGCGAACTTCGGAAAGCGGTTATCCCAAGCGCCGAGTGAAGATCACGGCAACGGACAGGCCGACCGGTTCGTATGTCTTCAAGGTATTGATGCCGGGCGAGGTGGTGCCGGAGAAGATGCTGATGGACATCCGCCCGTATCTGCCGCCGCAACTCACGTTTTAGATGTGCGGCTCGGGAGCGAGTTCAAGCTCCGGCTGATTCGGATCGGCGACACGCAGTTCGATCTCATCGACGAACGCGCGGCTGACGCGGGAGGTGACCTTGACCATGGTCTGCGGGTGGGAGCGGTCGAAGGTGACGCGGAAGGTGATGGCGAAGCGGCCTTCGTCGTCGGCGGATTTTTCGGCTTCTAGGAAGTTGGTTTCCAAAAGTTCCTTGATCGCCTCGAGGGCGGCGGCTTGATGGGCTTCGGTTTGGGCTGGTGTCATTGGTCGTCGGGGCGCATTTGGTATTCGGATTGGAGGGCTTTGACGATGGCGACCACGCCCTCGAAGTCCTTAAGGAGATCGCGCAACTGGTCTTTGGAGAGTGTGCGCAACCAGTCGCGACCACCGTTTTGCCGCCACCACAGGCAAAGATTTGTGATTGCTTGGACGGCCCGGGAGCTGTTTTCCCCGGCTGGCGTCAAACCGTCGGATCCTGGGGCCAATTTCTCGTAGATGTCGAGAACCGGACGCAGGTCGCGCTGCATGGCGGCCCGCTTTTCGGGCGGCGCATCTGCTATGTAGCCGGCATCAAGGAAGCGGCGGTAAAGTCCACTGATTCGGTTGACCCAGACGCAAAATGTTTCGATCGGTTTGTCGTTCGGATCTGGCTCGAGTTCCTGTGGCGCGAGAACCCGGCCGGCCTCGATGGAGCGGGCGAGGCGCCGCTTGCCCATGCCATGCTTCTCGGCCAGAGCGAGCCACTTGTCTTGCTCGGACGGCGGGAGCTTGGCGACCGTGTAATGGTGTTCAAAATATAGGTTACGCCGGCGTAACCCATTTGCGATATTTCGGCACACGCTCGCAGCTTTTTCCAGTGTCTCGGTGCTCAGGCCCGTAATCTCGGTCGCCATCTCGTAGCGCCTTTTGATCTCTTCGGACATTCTGCGACGGCCGAATTTGAGTCCGCCGCCTAGTTCTTCCTCCCGATGGATCAGCCAATCGCCGATCATGAACATGGACGCTTTGGTTACGCGGCCAATGCGGTGGCCGAGGCTGGTCCACTCGTCGTCGTTGAGGCGTGTGTGGAACTGAAGCCCGACTTCGGTGACGGTGATCTTGTCGTTGTTGATGGTCAGATCATCGTTGGTGATCGCGAGATCGTTGCTTGGAATGGCGAGTTGTTTCATCGGTTGGCCTTGGCGTTGTGTTTCAATTGGGCTTGGCGGTAGGACTGGCGGGCTGTGGCCGGCCGCATGGAGCGGGACGGCGGAAGATTCAGTTCGCGGGCGATGTCAATGCAGCGCTTGGAGACCGCCGCGCGTGTCATTCCGTGCCTCCGTGCGATGGCCGTCATGCTATCGCCCAGAAAGCTTGCTCCGCTGACAAGAGCGAAGCATTCGAGGGTTAGCTTGGCGTTCTTCTGGTTGAGGAGTTCTCCGAGCATTCGGCGCAGCGCATCCCACAGCGCCTCTGAATCGAATGGTCCTTGGTCGTTTGCCTGCGTCTCGGGTTCGACTTGGGCCATGATGTCGGGGGTGTAGGACGCGAGGCTGGAATCGGCCATGTCGCCGTCAAGGCCGGTGCCGGTTGCGTGGTGGTCATCGACCAAAGGCTTGTCCAAGCCGAGGGCCGCCAACTTGGCCAGATCGGCATCGCCCAAGCTTGCGGTCCATTCCGCGTAAGCACGCACGTATTTGTTCGTTCGCGTGTGCTGACCCTCGGCGGAGGTTTCGACGCGCGAGAGAGGCTTCTGCGCACGATTGCGGGGTGCTGGCGTTTGGCGGTCTGACCCCGCATCTGCCGGCTTACCTGCTTTGCTACGTGAGTCGCGTGGTCCAAGATTTTTGGTCTTTTGGCCTCCCTCCTCGCGCGTGCTGCAAGCTGCAAATACAACACCACCCCCCTTTAGGGGGTGGGTATGTGTATTATTTGCAGCAGCTGCAGCTTTAGTTTTTTGCATCACTTTTTTCGGCATTTTTGCAGCAAGTCACGAAGGGTTGGTTTGCAGGAGCTTGTGCCAGTTCCAAATTGTGCGGATCGACACGGCTAATTTTTCAGCGACCTCGTTTTGGTTTTGACGGGTCAAAGAGCCGCCGAATTCGCTCAAAGCGGCGCGAAAAGCGGCCTCCTCAAACTTGCTCGGACGACCCCGTTTGCCCGTGGAGTAGGAGGCTGCTCCCTTCGATGGTTTCGGCGGCTGTGCGCACTGCTCCCAGCAGATGCCGGGGCCAGAGGAATGGCGGACAAAGATGGTGTCGGTGGGGTTCTCATCCATGTCGCGCAGGCCCGCGCGCTTGCGGCGCTTGGTCATGGAAAACTGAAAGGTCGGGGGTGCGCCCTCGGGCATCGGTACGCGAAGGATGACGGCCATCTCGCGCGCCCAGTTGGTGAGGGCCGAACTGCCGAGGCCGCTGTAGGCCAAGTCCGAGGCGGTCCAATGGGAACCCGCCTTGGGATCCTTTGACGGCTTTCCCGTGTGGTGCAGGAGAGCCCAGATGACGCCGGTGCGGTGGGAGATGGCGTTGAGCTGATTGCAGCAGAACTCGGAGATCACCTTCTGGTCGCTGATGTCATCTCCGATGAAGTTGAGCAGGGGATCGACCCAGACGATGTCGGGCTTGTGGCGGTCGATGAGCTTCGAGGTCATCTGCACGAAGCCGGGTCCGGTGTGCGTGGTGTTGCGGTAGATGATGATGCGGGAATCGAGCAGTCGTTCCTCCTCGGGCGTGAGGCCCATGCCTTGGCGCACGCCCTGATACATTTCGGCCAGATCGCCGATGTCGTTCTCGGCCTGGATGAGCAGCGACTTGAGGGGCTTGCCGCGGGTTGGGGCGATACCGAAGGCCTCGCGGCCGAGCGCCCACAGGATCATGAGCTGCATGCAGAGCGAGGACTTGCCGATGCCCGATTGGCCGACGATGACGAGCGACCCGCCCCGGCAGAGCCAGCGGTTGCCGAGCACGGAGTTTGGATCGTTGGAAATGTCATACACCGACAGCGACGACACCGGCATCGGCTCGAGTTCGTCGTCGATCTGGCGGGCTTCCCACTCGATCCACGACGCGGCGCCCAGCCCTGTGGCCAGCAGGCGCTGACGACGCAGTTCGGAGCCGACCTGGCGGAAGCCGTCGGGACAGCGGGAGAGGCGCGAGGGGTTTCGGTTCTGGCGATCGAGGTTGAGGTGCTTGAACTTCTCGTAGACCGCATCGACGCGCAGGCGGTATTGGGCCTCGTCGGGCGCGTCGACGCGGATCCAGGCGTGCAGGCTCTTGTTGCCCGAATCGATCAAGGCCGAGACCGGAAGGCCGCTAGTGACAATGGCGGCCAGTTGCTTCTCCTTGGGGATCGGCTGGCCCGCGGCATCGCAGTCGAATTCCACGAGCACGTGGCGGAAGGCGGCCACGTCCTGGTTTCGCGCCCCGCCGTCGCGCATCGGGTTGATGCGCACGTAGAGACCGAGCTTGGCGGGGAAGACCTCCTCGATGCCGCCCTTGGCCTCGATGTGGCGGATCCACTGAGCTGCGGTGCGCGTCTTGCCGCGCTTGGGCACGGCCGCTCCGTCCTTGCCCTCGCCGGCTACGGCAATGGCGACGAACTCGTCGGGCATGAAGCAGGTTTCAAGGAGCGTGCGCCATCCATGGTCGAGCGGGGTCGGAAGTGCGGGCAGCGGTTCGTGGTTCTCGCGGTGGTCGCCGTTTTTTCCGTTGGATCCGTTGGAGCCACTTGCTGCCGCGCCCGTGGCGGGCGAGCGCACGGCACCGGAGTAGGCGCTGTGCACGGTGTGACGGGCCTCGTGTTCGCTCAGGCCGTCGGCCAGGGCGCGGGCGATGAGCGCCTGCTCGGCCTCGGCCGCCTCGATCATGGCATCGCGGAACTGGCAAGCGGCCTCGAACAGCTCGCGGTTGCGCGAGCCTTCGGGAGCGCCGCGTTCGAGATACTCGCGGGTGCGGCACGGAAGACGGCCGCCGCTGGTGGCGCGATACTTCATGCTGCGACGGCGGTGGCGGGCGAACGTTTGCCAAACTTCTCGTCCAAGAACTGCTTGGCCTCCTCGAAGGTGGCCAACTGCGGCTCTGGGTGCCCGAGCTTGGTGAGCCAGCGAAGTTGCTTTGGCGTGGCCAGCTTGAGTTGGCCGCGCATGAAGACACGATCAAGGATCGCCGCGGCGTGGCCCTTGCAGGTGACTTGCTTTGAGTCGAAGCCGAAGCGGCTCAGGACTTGAAGTTGTCGGGGCGTGGCCGCATCGGTGTGCCAATGCATGGTCGGCTCGAACTCGGCCAAGTCGATGTCGCCGAGCGAAACGGCGTATTCCAGCGGGTCGAAGAAGCGCGCGCGTCGGGTGCGGTTAAAGTCGAGTCGCTCCGAGAGCTTGCGCGTGCGCTCTTCGACAGCATTGCCCGCAGCGGCTTCAAGATCCTCTTCCTGCTGCAGCATCTCGGCCACCTCCTCGGCCTCCTTCTCGTCCTTTGCCACCAAGTGCGCGGGCTTGATGAGCGAGTGGTCGTTGGTGAGCCAAAGGAAATCCAGGAGCAGCAGGTGGTCCTTGTTCGGGTAAACACGTGTGCCGCGGCCCACGATTTGGCAGTAGAGACTTCTGACCTTGGTCGGCCGGAGACAAACGACGCAGTCGATGGATGGCTCGTCGTAACCCTCGGTCAGGAGCATGGCGTTGGACATGACGCCGGTGCGCGCTGACGAAAACTCCGACAATATTTCAGCACGGTCCTTGGTCGTTCCGTCCACATGCCAGGAGGGCAAACTGGCCGCTTGGCACATGCGGGCGAAAAGCTGTGAGAGGCTGACCAGCGGCAGGAAGACGATCGTCTTGCGGTGGCGGTACTCCTTGGCCAGCACCTCGACGATTTTGCCGAGCTGCGGGGCGATGATTTCGCCCAGGTCCTCGGCGTTGTAGTCGCCGGCCACGGTGCGCGCGCCGCGCAGATCGAGACCGAGAGGAATCGTGCGAACGCGGATCGGGGAGAGCCAGCCCTGCCTGACCAAGTCGAGCAGGCCCACCTCGTAGGCGATGTTCTCGAAATACTTTCCGAGTTCGCGCTTGTCGGACCGCTCCGGAGTGGCGCTGGCGCCCAGGGTGCGCGTGTCGAAATACCACAGCACTTTTTGCCAAGAGTCGCTGGTGGCGTGATGGGCCTCGTCAGCCACAACCAGCCCGAAATGTCCGCGCGGCCAGCGCTTGAGGCGGTTGTCGCGCATGAGGGTCTGCACGCTGCCGACAACCGCGGGCGCATCGAGCGACGCTTTGCGGTCGGCCATCTCCACCTCGGCCGCGATGCCGAAAGACTCAAGCCGTCGGGCGGCCTGATCGATCAGCTCTTCGCGGTGGCAGAGGATGAGCGAACGCTCGGGCATGATGCGCCGCACCACCTCGCAGAAGATCTGGGTCTTGCCTGCCCCGGTGGCGGCCACCAGGAGCTGGCGGCGGAATTCGCCGAAGCCCGACATGATCGAGTCGGCCGCCGCCAGCTGGTAGCCCCGCAGGGAGCTAGAAGGGGAGTCCATCGCGCTTCTCCGGCTTGGCGGGCATGAGCCAGGCGGCCACTTTGCTGCGCTGGCGCCCCTCGTAGGTTTCGTTGACGACGCGGATGCGCGCGGTTTTGCCGACGAGTTCGTCGGCCTCGATGTTCACTTCCTCGTCGGGCACGACCTTCTGGCCGATGGCGGCGCGGAAGCTGTCGATTTTCCAGAACGCCGAGGGCGTGAAGACCAGGCGGTCGTAGAGGACGGCCTCGTTCTCCAGCCGCAACTTGAGGGAGATGATCGGGTTGCCGCCGCTTTGGGACTTGCCCTCCTCGGCGTTGATGATTTCGCAGTGGTACTCGCCGGGCTTGACGGCCTCTGGAGCAACGGACGGTTCGCTTGCTTTGTAACTTGGCATGTTGGTCTATGGGTTGGTTGTTGTGGTGGTTGTTGGAAGCGAGGCGGTCTTGTCGGCCAGGAGAGCCGCGACGGGCTTGCCTTGGCGGATGACCTCCTCGGGAAATGGACGGGACGGGAGCCTCGACTCCCAGAGCGCGCGGAATTTCTTGGCCGACAGGTTTCCGTAGGCGGCGAGCACTTCGCCGAAGCCGAGCGCGGTGATGTGGCGGCCGACGTCCACGTGGTCGACGAACTCGCGCGCGGAGCGCTTGGAGAGTTTCCAGCCGGGCACGGTCTTGCCTTCAGACAGAAGCGTTTTGGCCGTCTCCTGCGCTTTCTCGCGGAAGTCATCGAGCACCGAGCAGGCGGTGAGAAAAAGCCCGAGGCGTTCGGGATCGGCCAACACCGCGGCGAAGTCGAAGCCGGCGCCGGGCGCGATCACCGAGTTGGCCAGCTCCATGCGCGCCGGGCAGGACATCGCCTTGGCGCACCATGAGCAGTATTCGCAGAGCACGGGCTTCCTGTGCTCGTCGCGGTAGGAGGCCACGACCCGCTCCACGATTTCGCGCGCCTCGCGGTGCGTGAAACTGTGCGTCACCACCTCGCGGCTGTCGCAAAAGAGCAGGTGCGCGGTCCAAGTCGGGGCGAAGTGCTGCTCCATGAGTCCGAGGGCGTAGGCCGCCATTTGCTCGCGGTAGTTGCGCTTGGCCCCGGTTTTGAGGTCGGCGTGGAAGAATTTGGTCGGCACGATCGCATCGGCCGTGCCCGGGGCTTCGAATCCGGGCACCGCCACACGACAGGCCTCCTCGTCAACGATTTGCCGCTCGCCGCCGGCCATGGCGCGCAGCGCGCTCACGGCCCACTCGACCGCCTCGAGGTCGGCCTCGGTGAGATTCTCGAAGTTCGGGGCCGGCTTTGACTCGACGCGGGCGCGGAAGACCGCGTCCATGCGCGTGCCGCGCTCGGCGGCCGGACCGGGACTTGGATCCGACTCGTAGCAGGGGCAGAGCGCGAGCTTGGGCAGCGCGGAGGGACGAAGACTCACTGCGCGGCCCCCGAGTTGAAGCTCTCCACGGCCGCCAAGAACTTGTCGGGATCGGCGAAGATGCGCGCGGCGTAGTCGGCGTCCACATCGTTGAGCGATCCGTCCTTGGTGAGTTGGCCGCGGTCGATCAAGAACTCGCGCCCGTCGTTGACGCGGTCGCCGAGGATTTCTGCCAGACGCTCGCCTTGGGATTTCGCGCGTGCGGCAGGCGCCATGTTGGAGGCGAACACCGGAGCGATCGCGTCGTAGGAAAAGGGGAGCTTCTCCTCGAGGCCGTGGCGATTCTTGGCGTCGTAGGCCGCGCAGTGCGTGGTCATGATGACGCGCTCGCGCCCGCCGATGCCGCGGCGGCGGCCGGAGTCGCTCTCGGCCACCTTGGTCACGTAGTTGGTGAAGAGGATGAGATCGGCCCACTCCTTGAGAAGCGGAGCCACCTGCTTGGAGAGCTTCAGCTCGTAGCGGTCGTAGCTGCCTACCTGATCGGGCGACTCGAATCTGCGCACGGTGGAATGCGCGAGAAAGACGATGTGCATGCCGCCGTGGAGCAGCGTGTCGAGGGAGGCCAGGAACTTGGCGAACTCCTCGGCGACCAGCACGTAGCCCTTGCCGTAGCCGAAGTCCTCGATCGACTCCTTGCTGGCCTTGCGGCAGAGGTGCTCGGCCAGTCGTTTCTCGAGCCAGTCGGCCGTGTCGATGACGAAGCTCTTGAACTCATGGTCGCCGCGGGCGAGTTGCGCGGCGGCGGAGGTGACGTCGTCCCACGTGCGTGCATCGGGGAAGCGGACAACGTCGAGGTGGTGCGTTCCGCCTTCGGTGTCGAGGAAGACGGGCGAGGGGAGGTGGCTGGCGAGCGTGGACTTGCCCACGCCCTCGGGGCCGTAGATCACGGCCTTTTGCGGCCGTGCGATCTTGCCGCGCGACAGCGTGAGGTTGGAATTTTTCATATCGGGGTTCGGCTGCCGCTGCGTTGTTGGCGGGCCCCGCCGACGATCGCGGCTTGTCATCCGCGGGGCCGTGACACCGCTGGTTCGGCGCACGCAAGAGCCATACACCCCGATTTTTTTTGGCCGGTTGCGCGATCCCGCGAAATCCCGCTCAGTCCTCCTGGGTCCTCCTCAGTCCCGCTGAGTCACGGATTTTCCCGCGCAAAAAATTTGACGGTGCTCGCGGAGAGCCAGCGCTTACTGGTGCTGCTTGAGCGTGAAGTCGGGATGCTCGTGCAGCCAATCAAGCACCCACTCGGGACGGGTGCGGCCGCCCGGAAACGGAGCACCTGCTCTTCGCGCCGCAGTGATCCAGTTCTCGGTCACTTGCAGTGCATCGGCCGCCTCACGAGCCGTGTAGAGCTTGTAGACGTGGGCCGGCGGCATTGGGGCGGCGGCAGGCATGGTGCTTTAAAGGGGGAGGAGAGTCTGATAGCGCTGCAAAAATTTTCCAGAACTGCCCCGTAAACTTTGTCTTACAATGAAAAGAACTGAAAACGTGTCACTTAGGGTGAGCGAGCCGGTCAAAAAGGCTCTTGTTCACATCACCAAGAACGAGGAAAAGCCGGAGTCGACCGTTCTGGTTGAGGCCGTGGTTGCCCACATCACCGAGCGGGGGCTCTCGCTGCCGCCGGAGTGCCCGGAATACCAAGTAAGCGAGGCGGCCCGGGGCAGCCTCAATGCCCAACTGGCAGAGCTGATGGACAGGGCGATCCCGGTGGCGAGGGATCGGTGCTGGAAGTGGGCCGAAGAAAACGCCCTCAGCCGGTTCGGGGCGGTGTGGCAGCGGGTGCAGGAGATCGACCATCCGGCCCTGTACAATGCGGCCTTGGAGCTTTTCTCCGATGCAAAACGCACTCCGCGCGAACGGCTTAGGGCCATGGAGTTCCGGGTGCGGACCTTCGAGGAGGAGATGGCGACTGACAGGTGCTGAAAAAAATCGCCTTATGACACATACGGTTGTTTGCAATGACGCTTTCGTGCCTACCATTCGGAGGCGATATGCGTCGCCGCGAATTCCTGTCGCTTTGCGGACTCGCCGCGGGGTCGTGCCTTGTGCCTGACGCCGTGGCGAGAGTCATCCGCGAAACCTGCGTGCTGGCCCGCCAGCCCTATCTTGTGCTGCCGCGGAACCCAAAGAGCACGCTCTACGCGCTGAGCACGGACGGTGCCACGGATTTCATGCTCCACCTTGGTGATCCCTCCGAAGAAGCAAAGATTCCGACGTGGCGAGAATACTTTGACGATTACGAGGGCATCGACATCAACGACAAAGCCGCGGTTGAGGAATGGTGGCGCGAGCAGGTTGGAGATCCCGAGGACGATCCGGTCACGATCCAAGCCGACGAGGAAATCGACGGCGTGGCTCTGGAGCGCTACGAGACGCACCAAGAACTCATTGAAGGCCCTGCGGCCAGCGCTTTCCACTACCTGCGCGATGTTCCGCTGGACGATGATCGTGGCGTCGGGGAGGGGAACCTGCTTGGAGAGTTGAGCTTCATCCAAGGTGATCGCCCCGGATCGAACCTCACCTATGTCGAGGCACCCGATCTGGCCACCCTGGCCTGCCTCCAAAATCGCCTCAACGAAATCGGCGAAAACCTCGCCATCGAGATTCGGGGTTGGTGATCCATGACTGCCCAAAACAGAGTCCGAAAATTTCGTATTGACAGCAACACTGTCAACTGTCAGAGTGGCCGCATGAACCGCTCATCTACCTACGACAACCTGCAGAAGCTCGCCGACGCTGTGAACGACTGGTGCTCCGAAAGGGGCTTCTCTCCCGCCAGCGGACAAGCCGCCGAAAACCTCTCCCAGCGTAGCCTGCGCTACTACCGCACCCTCGGGCTTCTCGACGGACCAAAAGCCGGCGAAGGGACCTACGGCGAACGCCACTTCCTCCAGCTCGCCTCCATTCGCGCCCTGCAATCCCGCGGCATGCCCCTGCGCCGCATCCAGGAGCTTCTCTACGGACGCGACAACGCCAACCTGCGTGAGCTCCTCACCCGCGCCCGCCAGGAGCACCGCCCCGCGGTCACTCTTCCTCCATTTTCCGCCGAGACTTGGAACGTCGTCCCGCTCGAAGGCTCCTTCGCCTTGATCGGACGCGACGGCGCGCGCCCCACCGCCGCCCAAGTCGCCGCCATCAACCGCATCCTGCAAAAGAAAACCCCCGTCACCAAATGAACAACCGTCTCGACGAAAACTCCAACGAACCCTTTGGTCTCGAAGGCTGGCTCGAATCCACCCGCATCCTCCTCCCGCTCCGCTCCATCTCGGTCAACGCCGACGTCGCCGCCGGCCTCGCCACCGTCGAGATCGACCAACTCTTCGAGCAATCGAACGAAAACCCCCTCGATTGCCGCTTCGTCTTCCCGTTGCCCGCCGACGCCGCGGCTTACCGCTGCGAGATGCACGTCAACGGACGCATGATCCTCGCCAAAGTCGAGGAAGCCTCCACTGCCCGCAAACTCTACAAGAAAGCCAAAGCCGCCGGCCACCGCGCCGCCCTGGCCGAATCCGAGCGCGAGAACCTCTTCACCCTGCAACTCGGCAACCTGCAACCCGGCGACAGCATCCTCATGCGCTTCGCCTACCTGCAACCCGTCCAGCGCCTGCGCGAACAGCGCACCGTCCGCATTCCCGTCAATCCCGGCGTCCGCTACATCCCCGGCGAACCGCTCCTGCGCGGCAACGAAGGACCCGGAGCCGCCGACGACACCTCTGAAGTTCCCGACGCCTCGCGCATCACGCCTCCCCGCATCGACAACGACCATCCCGATGCCGCCGGTCTCAGCGTCCAAGTCCGTTTGCGCGGGGAAAACGGCATCGCCGACTCCGTCTCGTCGCCCTCCCACATGATCGCCGTCCGCGGCGAGAAGAGCGACCTCACCGCCTCCTTGGCCGTGAACCACAACATGCCCGACCGCGACTTCGTCATCTCCTGGAACGAACCCAAGCCGCAAAGTCCTGTCACCCGCGCCTGGCTCGACGCCAACCGCCGCGGAGTCCTCGAAATACGCCTTCCGGCCTCGCCCTCCGACAGCGCCTCCAAATTCTCGCCTCCGCTCGACGTGTATTTTCTCCTCGACTGCTCCGGCAGCATGGAGGGCTCCAATTGGGAAGGCGCCTGCAAAGCCCTGGCCTCCTTCCTGCCCCGCCTCGGTCCCGACGCCCGTGTCTGGATCACGCTCTTCGAGAGCAAGGTCCACGACCACGACAGCAGACTCGTCCGCGCCGCCGAACTCGACCTCGGTCCCAACGGTGAAAAAATCTGCAACTTCGGCACCCGCGGTGGCACCGAGTTGGTTCCCGCCCTGCGTCACCTCGGCGAAAAAATCCGCCAGCACAGCACGGAACGAGACACCGCCGTCCTCCTCATCACCGATGGACAAGTCGGCAACGAGAGTCAGGTCATCAAGGATGCCCGCAGCCTCGGATGTCCTCTCCACATCGTCGGCGTTGCCATGACGATGAACGACGCCCTAGGCGCCGTTTCCACCGCCACCGGTGGTCGCTCCGTCTTCCTCTCTCCCGGACAAGACATTCCTTCTGCCATTGAGCGCTTCGCTCCCGTCCTCCGTGCACCTGTGCTCACCGATCTCGCCCTCCCTGCTGGATGGACCACCGCGGACGGCGAGAAATTGCGCAACCTCGTCGACGGCGACGACGTCATCATCCCCCTCAGCGCCAGTGCGGATGCCCCGCCACTCTTCGTCGCCGCGCAGGATACCTCCGATGGCATGCTCAAGCTCGTGCCCGAAGAGCACGTGCTACCCGGCGCCGGCCTCGCGTGGGCACGCGCCCGCGTCCGTCACCTCGACTTCAAGCACCGCTGGTCCGACTCCCTCGCCATTGCCAAGGAGTTCAACATCCTTTCCGAGAAGTCCGCCTTCGTCGCCTGGGACGAAGCCGAGAAAGTCCCCGTCGCCCAGACTGAACTCTTCCAGCCCGCCATGGCCGTAGCCGAAGACATGAATGTCCGCTACAGCCTACGCGATCCCGCCGATTACTGCTCCGCGCCTCCTCCCGAGCCGCCCGAAGATCGAATTCTACGCGGTGGTTCCTCAAGAGCGCCGAAAAAACGCGCCGAAAAAGCCCCCAAAAAATCACCGGCCGAAAAGTCCGAAGAGCAACTCGTTGCCTACCTCGTCCGCCTGCACGAAGACCTGCAACGCTTCTGGGATCCGCAACCGATCCCCGCACGCCTGCAAGACATCTTCGATGAACTCAAAGCCCTCTTGGGAGCGTCCGAAGAGCCCGACTTCGCCGAGCGCGTAGCCGTGCTCCTGGAAGCCCTCGTCAAGGAACTCCAAGAGATCCGGAGCCAAGAACACAGCCTCCTGCGGAAGTTGCGCCTCATGGCCGGTCTCAACCGCCGCGCCGAGGAAGCACTTCACCTCTTCCAATCAAAACCAACCACCGTCCATCCATGAAAATCACATCCTGCACCATTCGTTCCCTGCACCGGGTCGTCGTGAGACTCGTCCTTCTTCTGTCCCTCGTTGCGTCTGCTCGGGCTCAAATTCTGACCTTCCAAGTCTCCTCCGGCTCCACCAGCCTTTTTTACGATACGGTTGGATACGCTTTCACGGTGAAGCAAGACCCCCTCAGCGTCCATCGCTTGGGAGTCAACGATATCGGCGGTGATGGACTCGACAGCATGAACATTATTGGCCTCTGGCGTGAGGGAGGGAGTTTACTGGCCACTGCCATTCTGCCCTCGGGAAGATCCGCGCCATTGGAGTCCGGCTTCCGGTGGTTCGACTTGACCACTCCGGTCCTCCTCGATGCCAACACCACCTACCGCTTAGGCGTGCAAGCAAACTTGGACATGCGGGCATCGGGCTTCGTAAATGACCCCATCTCCCCCAACGTGAACCTCGTCGGCGCGGTGCGAAACAACCAGCAGGGGAACTTTACCTATCCTGGAACCGTGCCATTTTCTGGCCAAGCTATTGTCGGTCCTAACATGGGTTACACCGTCGTCCCCGAGCCCTCGACGTTGGCTCTCGTCGTCGCCGCGGGAATTGCGATCGTGATCCATCGGCGCATCAACTTGCGTCGCCGATTGGCGCGAGCCCTTGGCCTTCGCCCCTAGAACGCCGCCATGTTCCCCCTTGGCACCTCAATCATCGATGTCTTCTTCATCGGGCTGATCGTCTTCGTTTTCGGTTACATGATCTACTACAACATCACCGAGATCAGGAGCGCGAGGAAGCGCCTTCGGGAGGCGGAGCGAAACCGCCAGAAGCCATGAACAAACTGGCATTTCTCTCCAACTGTTTCCCCAGGGTCATTTGTTGCCTGCCGTTGTCAGACGGCAGGCAATTATCCGCGCCGATCCGCGTCAATCCGTGGCCCGGCTTGGTTCGATTGGCTCTCACGATCATGCTCACGCTTTCAGCGACCACGACACACGCGGAAGACGAAACCAAGGTGACGGATACGACCACGACCGACACCTACCGCAGTCTCTGGACTGACGAGTCCGAGTCCGACCCGTTTGCCACTTCCACTCCGGTCTCAGCCTTCACGTCTCCGCTTTCCAAGGATCCTCTCCTGCCAAAGCGAAATCCGGACGACATCATCGACCAGCGCCCGACGCGCAAAGTCTACGACGTCGACAACCGCGGGGACCGCGAGCTCTACCCGGACCTCATCATCGAGCCCTCCGTTTACGACCGCTACGAGGTCTACGAAACGGACCGGGATGGTCTGGCAGTGGAGGAGCCCAAAGCCGTCATCAAGCACGGGCTTCGTGGCAGTTACGAGGTCTACAAAACCGACCGCTACGGCATGGCCGTAGACGAACCGCACCTCGTCATCAAAGAAGGCGTCTACGACGGCGAATACAAAGTCTACGAGACGGATCGCTACGGCATGCCCGAGGACACTCCTAGCAAGGTAATCAAAACCGACCGCCTCGGCCGCCAAGAAGTCTACCGCACCGATCGCTACGGCATGCCCATAGGCGACCCGATCGATGAGCAGATCATTGAATGACCCTCACGCCTCAACACATGAAGCCTCTGCGCCTGTTTGCCAGCTTGATTGCCTTGGCTTTCCTCGGTTCAGGGCAACTGTTTGCCCAAGAGTCCTGGCGCAGGACCAACAGCACTACCGGCGAAGATCACGAGCGCCGTATTAGGGAAATGCGCGAACGCGGCGAGCACATCCGTCAGCGTCTGGCTGAGGAATATCGGCAAGAACAGGAACGAATCCAACGCGAGCGCCGGGAAGCGTGGGAGAAGAGACAAGCTGAGGCACGAAACAATGCACAACGATTCCGCTTCGGCTACGGCACCTACACTACACCGGCTCGCCTCTATCCGGTGCCAAGAGTCACCCCGGCTCCCGGCTACTACTATCGCCCAGTGACACCAGTTGCACCCAGCTTCTGCCCTGACGACAAACCCGCCTCCATTGACATCGAGAGCGATTACGACGCGCTCAATGCATGGACAGCCCGTCGCACTTACGCCGGGCGCATGCGTATCCAGAACGACTACGATTACAGCAAGTCCTACACCTACCGCCCTACCTATGCCGGTCGCGGGCGTATTGAAAACGACTATGACGCCATGGACACGTTCACGGTCAGACCTACCTACAACGGACGCTTCCGCGTCGAACACGACTACGACTACAGCAAGTCCTACACCCTCAAGCCCCGAGCGCTTGGAGGATACACGCTGGAGAATGACTACGACCCTCTGGACACCATGACCGTGCGCCCTCGAGGCGGAGGAGGCTTCCGCATCGACGAATGACCGCTCTAATACCCCCATGGACCTCCTGATCACGATCCTCGCCTACATCCTCGCCCTCATCGCCTCGGCGGTGGCTAACGTCATTGGGTTTTGGCTCTTCCTGCCGCTGACCTACTTCGCCGCAAAAGCTCAAGACGGAGCGACCGAGTTGCGTTTACGAATCCTTAGGCAATTTCTCGGCTCGGTCGCAGCGTTCCCGCTGGCGCTTGCCGCTGCGTGCGTCGTTTTGAGCCTGTTCGGGATTTGCTACGGGTGGCTTATTTTCGTCCTCGTTGCTGCGCACATTCTGTCGGACGTCTTTAGCGCGAAAGTCTTTCCTCTCAGTCAGCAGGCAGGCGCGGCCATCTCGATCATTGTTACCGGGGCTGTCTATTTCGCCTACTTTCTGAATGGCTAAGCGGCGCTTGGTTAATTGCTTACAACTGGCGCTTTGACGACCGCCTCCAAGATTCCGAAACTTTCACAATGATCACCGAAAAAGACACAACAGATGGCTCGATGGCATGCCCGTTTTGCGGAAAAGAGATCATCCCCTCGGAGGAAGTCGCAGATGAATCAGACTGGTCGTTCGACATGGGTGACGTTTGCGAGCACACGCTCTTTGTGGCGACCTCAGAGGGTGGCTTTGAATACAGGTCTTCGGTGTTCAATAGCCACATGAATTTCCCCGACGACCAAGACCCGGAGCCGAGCAGTGAGGATGTCAGTGTTGACGAGCTAACGTCACGCGTTTCACTTCCCGGCGCAGTCAAAATCTGCAATCGGGACCCACTCTGGCAACTTTACGCGGGCTTTGCACCGAACTCGGCAGGGTAAGTGTCTTTACGGTCAGCTCAAGCAGGCCCCAAGGAGGGTCTGCTGAGTTTATGACCCACAAAGTTCTGTGAAGCGGCTCGCCAATCGTCTCTCGGTTCTCTAAGCCTACAGAGACATGCCCCTAAAAATGCCCCCTATCTGTCTACTCCTGATGGTCTAATACCGTAACGCCCGTTAGCCGCCATGTTTCGTCAGCGTCCCTACACCTTTAGCTTCACAGCCGCTTCCGTGCGGCCTGAGATGGTGGGAGCAATCGCCGATCGGTTTGTCCCTACAGGTTCTTGGGATAGCGCGAAAACGGCCGTGCTCACAGCGAATGCTCTGCAAGCACGATCCGTAGCCAGCTCGATTCGAATGGAGCGCGAGATACGTCAGCGCCTCCAGAATCTCACCAGCGAGCAACTTCGACTTCTGCCGGGGGCCACTTCCGACCTTCTCAAGGCCGTCGGCTGGTTGGCCGCAGCCAAGCACTCAGCCTTCGTTTATGATTTTGCGGCGGAGTGCCTGCGGACGAAACTCGGGCTACAAGATACAACCCTGCGGTTGTCTGATTACGAGTGTTTCGTCGCGGAGAAACTTCCGTTGCACCCCGAGCTTGGCAAGTTGGCCGAATCAACTTACGCCAAGATCCGTCGTGTGCTCTTGCTCATGCTCAAAGAGGCAGGACTTCTTGAGCCGGGACCCGAACTTGGCCTGATCCGTCGTCCAGTGTTGTCGCCGGCTCTTTCTGCCGCAATAGCTCGAGATGATCCTCGTTGGCTTGCTGCCTTTCTCGTTCCCGAAAGCGAGATTCAAAGAATCGGAGGTGTTGAGCAATGAATCACACCGACCGGCTCTATGGCATTCTTTCAAGCGAACGATTTCTCTCCATGCAAGGTTTGGCCAACGAGGTGCCGATTTTCATCCACGCCTACGATGTTACAGAAGAAGATCGGGTGGCATCGATGATCGGCGCCCTTGCTGCGCGTCTTCGCAATGCCGGAATCCAGACCGCCGAGGTGGACCTCTTCAAACTGTTTCTCCAAGGACTAAAGGAAGCGGATCTGCTCGATGAACTCATCGCCGACGAAGCGGATTACGACCGGCGGGACCTACGCGAGACATGGCAAAACTTCGCTGCCCCCACGCGCTTAGTTCCGCGCATGACCGGCATCATGCAGGAGACCAATGCCCGTCTTACTTTGCTATCCGGCATTGGTCATCTTTACCCTGCATTGCGAACGCACATCCTTCTCAACGCCATCCAACCCGCCATGCTCAGGCATCCCGTGGTGCTCTTTTTCCCCGGTGAATATGTTCAAGATTCCAGCAAGGGCTTCCAGCTGCGTCTGTTCGGAACGCTCCCCGGCGAAGGTTACTACCGGGCATTCAATCTCGAACACTACCGACTGCCAGCCGTATGAAAATCCAGGACCTTTTTCTCAAGCCCGTTGACCGCCCAATTGAAGGAGTCATCAAAGCCGACGACCAACGCCACCTTGTCACCGAAGTCGAGGAGTTTGTCATCACACGCGAGGTTGGCAAGGGCTTGGACCAATTTGTCGAGCGCTACCTCAATGAGACAACAGCAAACGGTGTATGGATCTCCGGGTTCTTTGGGTCTGGCAAATCCCATCTACTCAAAATTCTCTCCCTGTTGCTGGACCACCGACCTTTGGCAGACGGTCGACATGCCAAGGATATCATGCTTCCTCGAGTCGAAGATGAGATTCTTAAAGACAACCTGATCAAGGCCGCGCGCATCCCCGCCCAAAGCGTCCTTTTCAACATCGACCAGAAGGCCGACCACATCGGTGGCGATGGCATGGCGCCGATCTTGGAGGTCTTTGTTAAAGTCCTGAACGACCTGCGCGGCTATCACGGCAAGCAGGGTCATATCGCCAAATTCGAACACGATCTCGATCGTGCCGACCAACTGGCTTCCTTCAAGAAAACCTACCAGCAAGTCAATGGCCGCTCGTGGGAAACCGACCGCGACGTGATCAGCACAGCCCGGAGAAAGGCCTTCGCCGCTGCTTACGCCGAGCATTTCAAGATGTCCGAGGCCGAGGGCTTGGACGTGTTGACTAAGCTTCGCGACGACTACCGCCTCGACATCGAGACCTTCGCCGAGCAGGTGCGTGATTACATTGATGCCCAAGGGAAAGAATTCCGGCTCAACTTTTTCGTCGATGAGGTCGGACAGTTCATTGGCCAGAACTCCAAGTCTATGCTCAACCTGCAGACGGTCGCGGAGACGCTTGCCACCGTATGCGACGGCCGTGCATGGGTGTTTGTCACATCTCAGGCCGACCTGCGTGGCATCATCGGAGAGTTTGAGAAGACGCAGGCGGACCAATTCTCCAGGATTGAAGCACGGTTCAAGACAAGAGTGAACCTCACAGCGGCGGACGTCGTTGAGGTGATCGGGAAACGGCTCTTGGCCAAGACGGAGGAAGAGCCGGCATGCTTGACGGAGATTTACGACGCCGAGAAGGAGAATCTCGCCACGTTGTTCCGCTTCGGTGACGAGTCCCTGCAATTCAAGCCTTGGCGGGGTAGCGATGAATTCTGCGCCCTTTATCCCTTCGCCCCGTTCCACTTTCACTTGTTCCAGCGCTGCGTGGAGCAGCTTTCCAAGCACGAGATCTTTGCCGGGCGGCACACGTCCGTGGGCCAGCGCTCCCTTCTGGCCGTGTTTCAAGAGGTTCTGAAGCGGATGCGATCTGAGAAGCCGGGCGAACTGGCGACCTTTGATCGCCTCTACGAGGGCATTGAGGCTGCTCTCCGACCGGACAAGATCACGCCCATCTTACAGGCACCGGCCACCATTCACTCTCCCTTTGCCATCCGCGTGCTCAAGGCGCTTTTCCTCCTCAAGTGGGAGAAGGCGTTCAAGGCCACCCCGCGCAACATTGCCATCCTCCTCATTGATCGCCCTACGGTGGATATCGCCGCCCACGAGAAGGCCGTCAAGGACGCCTTGGAACTGCTCGCCGGCCAGTCTTATTTGCAGCGCAACGGCGACCTCTACGAGTTCCTCACGGACACGGAGAAAGACGTCGAGGTCGAGATCAAGAATACGGAAATCGAGGACTCCCAAGTCACGAAGCTACTCGCCGAGGTCCTCTTTGTGGACCTCCTCCGTGATCCCAAGATCCGCTTCGAGGCCAACGGTCAGGACTATCCCTACGCCCGGAAGCTCGATGACCAACTCGTCGGCAAGGACGCCGAGGTTGCCCTGAACATCATTACGCCGGACCACCCGAATCACGCCGAACCGGCTGTCCTTGCCGCGCAGAACACCGGCAAGTCCGAACTACTGCTGGTCCTTCCGCCGAATCTTCGTCTCATCGACGAAGCTCGGCACTTCCTAAGGACTCAAAAGTTCATCCAGCAAAACACTGGAGGCAGCAATGACGAAACGCGGCGCGCCATTCTCATCGAGCGCGGTCAGCAAAACGCCCGCCGCCGCACGGCGCTCCAAGAACTCTGCGCCGACCTTTTCAGCAAAGCGCCCATCTACCTCAACGGCTCCAAACTCGACACCGTTGGTTATGGAGAGCCCAAGATGCGCTTCCACAAGTCCGCGCAGGAGTTGATCGGCTTCGCCTTTCCCAACCTCCGGATGCTCAAAGGAAGCTACGACGAAACTACTCTCAGCAAGACTCTCCTTGAACCGGACGACCTGCTGGCGAGCGGCCAGATGCCTGTCTCCGAGGCCGAGCAAGAAATCCTCACCTACGTCCAACGCAACCAAAACGAGGGCGAACGGACGTCCGTGGAAGCGATGGTGCGCCACTTCGCCCGCCGACCCTACGGCTGGCATGCCTTGGCTGTCTGCACTCTCATCGGACGCCTTTTCCGCATGGGCAAGCTGGAGCTTCGCGCCTCCGAACTCCTTGATGCCCGATCGGCTTTGGAGCACCTGAAGAACACCCGCCAACACGGCGTGGTGCGTGTGCGTCTGCAAGAACAGTTTGATGCCACAAAAGTCAACGCCCTGAAACGGTTCCACCACGAGTTTTTCGATCGGCCCAACGAAGGCACCGACGCCCGATCCGCGGGCCAGATCACCAACGAGGCACTCTCGGGCGAAGCCGCCGACCTTGGTGTTTTGCTGGATCAAGCCTCGCGCTACCCGTTCTTGGAGAGCCTGCGCCCGGTCCGCGACCAAATCTCCACGATGGCGGGTAAGGACTACGCTTATCTCCTCAACCACCTCGGCGATTTCGAAACCTCCCTGTTGGAAGCGAAAGATGACCTCTTGGATCCCATCAAGACGTTCATGCACGGCCCTCAGCGCAAGGCTTACGATGAAGCTGTGTCCTTCCTTCGCGAAGAAGAAGCCAACTTTGCCGACCTGCCTGCCGAGGACATCAAGCCCTTGCGTGACTTGGCTGGGGCTGAGGCTCCTTTCCGTGGCGACGTTGTCCCTACCGCCAAAGCCGCAGTAGCCAAGCTGCGGAAGAAGATCGCGGCATTACTTGGCGAGGAAGGTGCCGCGGCCTCCACGGTTCTCGATGAACATGAGTCGAAACTTCAGAGCCTTCCCGACTTTGCCAAGTTGACCGAAGCCGATGCCGGTCGCGTGCTACTCCCGACCGGTGAGGCGCGCGCTGCCATCGCGTCTGCGCGCTTTGTCACTGCCATCCGGGATCGCCTCAACCGCTACCGCACGCAGGACTATCCGGCGCAGCTCGCGCTTTTGGCCCACCTCGCGGCGGCGCCTTCGGGCAAACAGGATCCTGGCGCGGGAGGGTCTTCCAAACCTGATACGCCTGTGCCGACCTACATCCCAGCCTCCGCACTTCGGCCCGATTGCAGTCTTCCCTTCATTGGATCCGAAGCCGATCTCGATCAATGGCTGGCCGCCCTCCGTGCCGAAGCCATCAAAGAACTCAAAAAGGGCAGCAGGATCAGCTTGTGAGGGAAAGACTCTACACAGGTAAGCGACTCTACACTTTACAAGTGTAGTATTGCATAGTAGTGTAGCCAAGATGAGCAACCTGAAGGCAAAGTTGGCGGAATACTGGAGTGATCTCACAGGAGACCCGTTACTCCTCGCGCCCCGCCCGGATTCCAATCTCCCACTCTATTTGCGTGAACGATACGCGATTTACGGAACCAAGTTGCTGGGCAAAGAACTCGTCATGGCGCTTGAGAAGGATCCTCCGGAGAGTTTCTCCGCAGGTGAATACGAGCGGCACGCATCGGTCCTCAGGGAGAAGCTGGGTGAGGGCGTTGTCTTCGTTATTTCTTCGCTGCCGTCGTATGCGCGGCCAGCAATGATCCAGCGCCGAATCCCTTTTGTGGTTCCGAAAAGCCAGACCTTCCTGCCTTCCGTCTGGATTGACCTTAGAGACCGGCAGCCTGTGCCTATGCACACAAAGCAGCGCAGCAGATTTACGCCGGCCGCCCAGTGTCTGCTTCTATTTCACCTTCAGCGCAAGCCACTGAACGCAATACCCCTCCAAGACATCGCAAAAACCATCGGCTACTCGCCGATCATGATTACCAAGGTGAAAAGCGAACTGGTAGCCAGCGGGCTCTGCGAAGTTGTGAAAGAGGGGAGAGTTGTCGTGCTGCATTTCGCTTACGAGCGGAGGGAACTCTGGGATAAGTCTCGTCCCTTCCTCTTCGCCCCCGACCGGCACCAACACTGGGTTCAATGGAACCAGCCCGGGCCACCGGCGCTCCTGGCCGGCATGAGTGCTCTGGCCAAGAAGACCCTTATCACGCCGGACTCCATACCAACTTTTGCCCTCGACCGCCGGAGGTATCAGCAACTTCTTGAAAAAGGAGTGTTCCACGGCTGCAGAGGTCCGGAGGATGCCAATGTCCGCATCGAGAGCTGGGCCTATGACCCCACCTTGCTGTCCGATGGCGACTGCGTTGATGACCTCTCTCTCTGCCTCAGCCTTGCGGACTCTCCCGACGAGCGGGTCCAGCAGCAAGTGGGTAAACTCTTGGAGGCTTTCCCATGGTGAAAGGCCTCGACGTTTTCCGGGAACGCTTCCGGGAATTTGAAGCCGCCTTCGTCCTGATCGGCGGGGCCGCCTGCCACGAATGGTTTGCCCGGCAGGGAGCTACGTTCCGCGCCACCAAGGATCTGGACATCGTCCTCATTGTAGAAATGGTTGATCCGGCCTTCGTTGCGGCGCTCCGGGCCTTCGTCGCCGAGGGCAACTATGCGATTCAAGAGAAGTCCGAGGGTGCGCCGGTGCTCTATCGTTTCGCCAAACCGGAGAACCCCGAATTCCCGTTCATGCTGGAGCTGTTTTGCCGCAAGCCCGAAGGGATCGAAATGGGCGACGGGCAGGTCATCGTTCCGGTCCCTGCTGGTTCTGACCAGCACAGCCTCTCCGCCATTCTTCTCGACGATACCTATTATTCGCTGATCCGAAATCAGAGCATTACGCAGGCTGGTCTCCCGTTTGCCAACGCGACCGCGCTCATCCCGTTGAAAGCGCGCGCGTGGTCGGACCTGAGCCAGCGGAAAGCAGCAGGCGAGGACATCGACTCCAAAGACGTCGCCAAACACCGCAACGATGTCTTCCGGCTGGCTGCGACGCTTCCGGGAGAACCCGGGCCAGAGCTGCCCGTTTCCATCGTCGCTGACTTGGCAAAATTCATCTCTGATTTTCCCGAGGACTCTCCCGAGTGGGCTGGCATCCAAGCCTCCTTGAAAAACACCGTCGCGGCCGGTCTCAAGCCCGCCGCACTACGCTCGGCGATCCAAACCTACTTCCGCCTTCCCTCAGCATGAACACCTCCGCGCTCAAATCCTTCGCGCCCGCTGTGCGCCGCCAACTCATGGAGGCGGTCACGCGGAAGCTCGACTACGTGCTTACCGGGGATACGCCTGATCTTCGTGCCGCGGCCGAGCAGGTGAAGTCGCTGCGCAAAGAGGCCGACCGCGACCGCACAACGCTCATCGAGCGCGTCGCCTACACTTGGTTCAATCGTCTCGCTGCCATCCGGTTCCTCGATGCCCGCGGATGGCATCCTTTTCATGCTCGCGTTCTCACGCCAGCCACGGCGGAGGAAACCCAGCCAGAACTGCTCAAGCTCGTCCGTGCCGGCTCGCTGCCGGCGGAACTCAGCCCGCACACCGATCCCGACCGGCTCAATGACCTGCTCGATGGCCGCCTGCCCACCGCCATCGCTGGGGCCGATCCGCAGGGCGAGGTTTACCGCCATCTCGTGCTCGCCGTGTGCCGGTTCTACCACGCCACGCTGCCCTTTCTTTTCGAGCAGCTCAACGACGAGACCGAACTCCTCCTGCCCGACGACCTCCTCACTGCCACATCGGTCGCCGAGGGCTTCCGCACCGAGATCAGCGACGACGATTGCAAGGATGTCGAAATCCTTGGCTGGCTCTACCAGTTCTACATCTCGGAGAAAAAAGACAACGTCATGGCGCGCAACGCCGCCGTGCCGAAGGAGGACATCCCCGCCGTCACCCAGCTCTTCACCCCGCACTGGATCGTCCGCTACCTCGTCGAAAACTCCCTCGGCCGCCTTTGGCTGCTGAACCGGCCCCAGTCCCGGTTGCGCGAGCACATGCCCTACTACATTAAGGGTGAGCCCGAGACCGACTTCCTGAAAATCGCCCAGCCCGAAGACATCCGGCTCCTCGACCCCGCCGCCGGCTCGGCGCACATGCTCACCTACGCCTTCGATTTGCTGGTGAAGATTTACGAGGAGGAAGGATATCCCCCGAGCCAGATCGCGGAACTCATCCTCACCCACAATCTCCACGGACTCGACATCTGCCCGCGCGCCGCCCAGCTCGCGCAGTTCGCGCTCCTCTGCAAAGCCCGCGAAGTTTCCCGTTCGGCCTTCCGCCGAGCCGTCGCGCCGAAGGTGCTGTGCCTGGAGGAAGTGCGCTTCGAGGAAAACGAGCTGCACGACTACGTCCGCGCGCTCGGACTGGGCGATCTCTTCGATCAGCCGGTGCTCAAGATGCTGCATCAATTCGAGGAGGCAAAAAGCTTCGGCTCACTTATCCAGCCGTGCCTCGACGAACGGGCCATCTCCGATATTCGCCGAGCTATCGAGGCGAAGGAGTTGGGCGACCAGTTGTTCCTGCGCGAGACGCACCGCAAAGTCTTGCTTGTGCTTGAACAAGCCGAGGCGCTCACCCAACGCTATCACGTCGCCGTGGCGAACCCGCCGTATTTCGGCCCGAAGCAGATGGGCGCAAGTTTGAAGGACTTCGCCAAATCACACTTTCCGAATTCGAAAACGGATCTCTACGCCATGTTCATGGAACGTGGTTTTTCCTTAGCAAAGAACAACGGCTACTGCGCGATGGTTACCATGCAGAGTTGGATGTTTCTACACAGCTTTGAGGCGTTTCGCATTGAGGTGCTTTCCACCAAAACGATTCTTTCGCTGGCGCACTTGGGCGCGAGAGCCTTTGACACAATCTCGGGCGAAATTGTTACGGTTGCCGCCTTCTGCTGCGCAAATCGGTATCTTGATGGCTACAACTCCACCTTCTTCCGGTTGGTCGATGGCAACGAGACAATCAAAGACGAGGCACTCCGCGAGCGGAGAAACTGCTACAGCCATGTTTCGCAAAAGGAGTTCGCGGCAATTCCGGGCAGTCCGGTCGCCTATTGGATCGGCGATCAAGTAAGAGCTGCGTTCAAGAACCAACATGTGTTCGACCTGACAATTTCTGACGGACAAAACATTACCGCCGACAACGAACGGTTTGTTCGCAATCACTGGGAAGTCGGATCTACGACCATTGGTAAAGGCGAGAAGTGGTTGCTCTATGCAAAGGGCGGCCCATTTCGACGGTGGTATGGGAATTTAGAAGCAGTAGTCGACTGGTCGCCAGAAGCTCGCGCTCACTACCGGAGAGACGGCAGCGCTCGCATCATTCCTGAGTATCTCTGGTATCGGCAAGGAATCACGTGGAGTCGTGTCGGCACTGCGCTCGCTGGATTTCGACTGCTTCCGGAGAACACTACCTTCGACAAAGTGGGCTCCTCGGTGTTTCTCAAGAGCGATGACGACAAGTATCTATTGCTGGGACTACTGAATAGCCCGCTTGCGCAGACAGTTTTGGATCTTCTAAATCCGTCAATCGACATTCAGGTCAAAGATGTTCGGAACGTTCCGCTCCCCAACGACCTCAATCGACAATTGGTTCAGGAACTTGTATCGCCGTCGATTTCCATTGCAAAGGACGACTGGGACAACTTCGAGAGCTCGTGGGACTTCCGTGACCAGCCGTTACTGCGGCCGGGGCTGAAGGGCGCGACTCTGGAGGCGAGCTGGCGGAATTGGCAGGCGCAGAGCACCGCCGCCATCCGCCGGATGCAGGAGTTGGAGACGGAGAACAACCGACTCTTCATCGCCGCCTATGGGCTCGACGGCGAGTTGCAGCCCGAAGTGCCCGAGGAGCAAATCACCCTCGCGCGCGCCGACCAGACCAAGGACGCCGCCGCGCTCCTCTCCTACGCCGTCGGCTGCATGATGGGCCGCTACTCGCTCGACCAGCCCGGCCTCATCCTCGCCGATGCCGGCGCGACCGTGGAGGATTACCTCTCCAAAGTGCCAAAGGCTACCTTCGCCCCCGACGAAGACGGCATCATCCCCGTGCTCGACGGCGAGTGGTTCCCGGACGACGTGGTCGCCCGCACCCGTGAGTTCCTCAAAGCCGCCTGGGGCGCGGCGCACCTCGATGAAAACATGGCCTGGCTGGAGCAAGCCTTGGGCAAAGACCTGCGGAAGTATTTCCTCCGCGACTTCTACAAAAACCACCTCAGCAACGAGCGCGCCTACGGCTACAAGAAGCGCCCCATCTACTGGCTCCTCACCAGTCCCAACGGCAGCTTCCAAGCGCTCCTTTACCTGCACCGCTACACGAGGGACACCGTCAACACTCTCCTGAACAGATATCTGCGCGAATTCATCCACAAACTCGACGCCCGCCTCAACCACCTGGCCAATGTCGAAGCCACCACCACAAGCACCCGCGAAAAAACCGCCGCCCGCAAGGAAGCCGACAAACTCCGCAAATCCCTCAAAGAATGCCAAGACTGGGAGCGGGACGTCGTCCTTCCGCTCGCCCAGCAACGCATCGAGCTAGACCTCGACGACGGCGTAAAGGTGAACTACCAGAAGTTCCCCGGACTGTTGGCGAAGATTGCGGGCTTGGAGAAGAAGGAGGAATAATGTCCCCCACACTTCAAGCATCCGATTGCCGTTTTGAAACAACGGACGCGTTCGGCTGGAACGGCTTTGCTACTAAGCTGGAAGGCTTTTTGTTAGGCGAGAGGGAATTCGTCGAGGGCAGTTTGGTTGTCAGTCTCAGTGCACCTTTTGGAAGTGGTAAAACTACGTTTTTTCAGATGTGGAAAAACCATTTGGACTCTTGCCGCGGGACTAACGCCGATGTTCCCCTGTGCATTCAGTTGAATGCGTGGGAGGACGATTATTGTGGCGACCCGCTGCTGTCCCTCGTGGACGCTATCGACAGAGAGCTTTCTGAGCGCATACAAGACCCAAAGACTGTCAGCCGTCTTAATTCCGTCAAGGAAGCGACCCGAAACCTCGGTTGGTTCATGGTCGGGATGGCAAATTCGGCAGTCAGTCATTGGACGGGGATTGATGCCGTTGCAGCTGGGGAATTAGCTGAGGTTAAAAATGCCAAACGCAGCCAGAAACCAGTGGCGCCCGATATTCTCAATCTTTTTCAGTCGCGGAAGAAGGCTCTTGGGCGCTTGAAAGTTGCTCTACGGTCTCTCTTCCAGGAGCGCAAGCAGGCGGTGTTTATCCTTGTGGATGAACTCGACAGATGCCGGCCAGACTTTGCCATCCAATATCTTGAGACGATCAAGCATATCTTCGATATCGAGGGCTTCGTTTTTGTGATCGGGGTTGATCTGAAGCAATTGGAGAACTCGGCACGGGCAATGTTTGGAGATGGTCTGAATTTCCCGGAGTATTTTCGCAAATTCGCCCACCGGAACATTCGTCTCCCCATCCCGGATGAAGCCGGCATTCGGAATCTTGTCAACAAATACACCGACCGCTATCTCGACGACTCAGCCCCAGAAACTCCCCGTCGTAAATCGCTGCTTAATTTAAATAACACGCGCCGCGCGCTAACGGAACTGCCCTACGACTTTCGCCTGACACCGCGTCAGATTCTGGAGGGATTCAGAATCCTCGGCCACATGACGTCGGTGCGCGAAAAGAAGAGCGGGGACCTTTATTACCACATCGCGAATGCAGTGATCTTTCTTGTCTTTCTGAGTTTTCTGAAGCCAGAGAAGTTTCACGAATTCCAATCAGGAAAGGTGTCCCTAGCTAGGCTGCTGGAGATAATATCCGCGCTGCCAATTTCGAAACATCGAGAATGGTGGGCGAGCGTGCTCACGTTAAGCGTGGACAATTGTGGCAATCTAAAAATCGAAGACATCCATGCGGCTTTCGTCAAACACGGTTTTGCTGCGAGCGAAATCTCTGTTGAGCAGTTTCAGAAAGATTTCGCACGTTTCACCCCAGATCTAGGCAGTTGGTCCTCCTTGGGCGACTTGGCTAGAAGGATTCAAGAAGTCGAAAGTTTTGGGAAATAGCGCATGAAACGCATCCACGAGAGCCTGCAACAGACTTTCCAACGGCACCGTCTGGTTTTCTGGTATGACACCCAGGGCGAGTGGCGGAAGGTCTTCGATGCCTTCGCCGTAGAGGGGGTGGAAAAGCTCGTTCTGGATCGAAATGATTTCGGTCTGAAAGTCAAAATCCTTGGCGGGGACGTTCGGGCGCGCTTCTTGGTTTACTCGCCGTCAGCCCGTCCCCCGGATGCGGACAACTGGCTGCTGGATCTTCTGCTGCAGGGGCACGAGTTCAAAGCCGACCGTGCTTCGCTGGCCGTGCAAGAGGTGGGGCTGCCCTACGAGTTTCGATCCTTGGCCGAAGAACATGTCGAGTTCTTCAAAGACCCCAAACGGGCGCAGGCCTTCAAAGAGGCCATCTCCAAGCATGATGGAGTTCCCGAGCTGCGTCTGAAAATGATGGCGATCATGGCCGGCTGCCCTGCGGAGATTGATTTGATTCTGCTGGAGTTTCTCAAGCGTGCTTCCAGACAGGAGATGTTCGACCCAGCCGAGGCGGCCTTGGGCGAGTTCAACTTGCTGGAACCGTTCTGGAAGGAGGTCGGCAGACTGTTTGGCTATTCGCCAGAGACTCCGTCCCTGCGGGATTTCGCGGTGACGTTGTTCCGTGGTGCGAATCCGCTCGACTCCGCTGTCTCGCAGTCAGCGCATGCGGTCGTGTTCCTCCAACGGTGGAAGGACAGTCAGTCGCACCGGGAATCCTTCCGGGCATGGGCATCGGCCCTCGAACAGGATTTTCGTGTGGCATCGCAGTTAGAGGCAGCAGGGGGCAAACTAGTCCTTGGTGGGGCGGACACGTTTGAGGTTTTCGAGAAGTTCACTATCCACCAGCTTTGCCGGGCTTTTGAAGACGGGGCCCGCGCTGAGGACGTCCAGCAGAGGATCCAAGCACGACGGAATTCCTTCTGGTTCCCTGAGCACCAACACGGCTACGGAGCCATCCAGCAGGCCGTCACTTTGCGAGAGTTGATCGCCTCAGCCGAGTTGACGGTGGATTCCGTCGAGGCGGGCGTCGAGCGTTACCGCAAGAGTTGGTGGAAAATCGACCGCGCTTACCGTGAGGCTTGTCTGCACCTACGCCGCTACGGGCAAGTCAACGTGATGGAGCGGCTGGCGGGGTGGCTCGGCAAGACCTACGTGAACAACTTCCTCCTTCCGCTGGCGGATCGCTGGGGCGACAGGGTTGGTGCCTTGGAGAAATGGGCGTGCACCTCGTTGACGCCTCAACAACGCTTCTACGAAACCTTCGTCGCGCCCTACTTGGAGAAGGGGCAGAAGGTGTTCGTCATTGTGTCCGATGCCCTCCGTTACGAGGCCGCAGCCTCCCTCGCCGAGCGCATCAACACTGAGAACCGTTTCACGGCGGAGGTGGATGCCGTCTTAAGTTCACTCCCTTCCTTCACGCAGCTAGGCATGGCGGCGCTGCTGCCGGGCTCCAAGTTGGAGTTGGACCCCGCCAGCGGTCAGGTTGCGGTCGATGGTCGTAGTGCCACAGGAACGGAAAACCGGGGCGAAATCCTGCGCGCAGCAACTGGGGGGCGGGGTGCCGCGATCCAAGCCGAGCGTTTCCTTGAACTGAACACCAAGACCGAAGGCAGGACGCTCATGCGGGAGCACGACGTGATCTACATCTACCACAACACGATCGACAAAACCGGGGATGCTTTGGCTACGGAGGCCAAGACGTTCGAAGCTGTGGAGCATGCTTTCGAGGAACTGCTGCAGATAACCAAGAAGGTAGCCAACGTGAACGGCAACAACATGCTTCTCGTGTCCGACCATGGCTTTCTTTTCCAGCAGGACCCTCTTTCGGAAGACGATGACACCCAGTTCCCTGCGGGCGCGGCTTGGCTGATGCGCAACCGGCGCTTCGCCATTACTGAAAGCGTGGGCGATCACACCGGTGTCATCACCTTTAGCGCGGACCAACTCGATCTTCCTGGGACATGGCACTGTGCATTTCCCAAATCACTCGGCCGTTTTCCCATCCAAGGATCTGGCAAGCGTTACGTTCACGGAGGGTTCACGCTGCAGGAAACTGTCGTGCCGGTGATCCACATCCACAAGGCTCGCACCGACGACACTGGGCGGGTTGAGGTAGAGTTCATGCGCGTCCCTTCAAAGATCACAACCGGTCAGGTAGCTCTGTCCCTTTATCAAGAGAAGGCAGTCACAACAAAGTTACTTCCGAGAACTCTGCGGGTCGGTCTCTATGCAAAGGACGGTGCCGTCCTCTCCGAGGTCAAAGTCGTGCAGGCGGATATCGACGACGAGGATCCGCGAAAGCGTGAGTTCAACCTCGTGCTCGTGCTTTCACGGACAGCAGATTCCCACAATAATACCGAGGCGGAGATCCGGCTGGAGGAGACGCTTCCCGGAACAGCCCAGACGGTCACCTACAAATCACATCCCATCAAAATCCAGAAACCATTCACCAGCGACTTCGATGAATCCTGAATCCGATCAGAACACCCCTCCACAGGACGTGACCGAAGCACTGCTTCTCGATTCCCCGCCGCTTCGCGATTTGGACCGTAAACTCATCGACGCGTTCCCCGGACTGGTTGTCCGGAAGGATCTCACCAAAGGCCTCAAACAAAATGCCGTGGTGCCGACCTACGTGCTGGAATTCCTGCTCGGGCAACACTGCGCGACCGACGACCCGGTTGTGCTCAAGACCGGCTTGGAATCCGTGCAGCGAATCCTTGCCAAGCACTACGTCCAGCGCAACTTGGCTGAGTTGGTTAAATCTACGATCAAGGAGAAGGGGCGCCACAAGGTCATCGATAAACTGACTGTCGAACTCAACGAGAAGGGTGGATTCTATGAGGCGGAGTTTACCAACCTCGGACTCAAGAAGGTGCCTGTGTCCGACGACTTCGTTCGCCGGTTCCCCAAGCTTTTGGTTGGCGGCATCTGGTGCATCGTGGATGTCGCCTACGAAGTGGCCGACGACACCAAGCGCAGTCCTTGGACCATCGACACCCTCAAACCAATCCAAGTGGCCAAGGTGGACTACGAGGAGTTCCTGGCGGCCCGGTCGAAATTCACTTCCGAGGAATGGATCGACGTGCTGATGCAGAGCATCGGTTTCAATCCGGAGATGTTCACCCGCCGGGGCAAGCTCCTTGCCCTGCTTCGTTTGGTGCCTTACTGCGAACGGAACTACAACCTCATCGAACTCGGTCCGAAAGGCACGGGAAAGTCCCATGTCTATGCCGAGTTTTCCCCACACGGAATTCTCATCTCAGGAGCCGAAATCAGCGTTGCTAAACTTTTCGTCAACAACTCCTCCGGAAAGATCGGGCTGGTGGGGTTCTGGGATGCCATTTGCTTCGATGAGTTCGCCGGAAAAGACAAGAAAGTGGACAAGGCGCTGGTGGATATCATGAAGAACTACATGGCGAACCGTTCTTTCTCTCGTGGCATCGAGCAGCTGACCGCGGAGGCTTCGATGGTCTTCATGGGCAACACGAAGAAGTCCGTGGCCTACATGCTCAAGCACTCACATTTTTTTGACCAGTTGCCCGACAAATACATCGATTCCGCCTTCCTCGATCGTTTGCACGCTTTCAGCCCCGGATGGGAGGTGCCAGTAGTTCGGGCCGAACTCTTTACCAGCGGCTACGGCTTCATTGTCGACTACATTGCAGAGATCCTCAAACACCAGCGGACGGAGGATTTCACCGGCGCTTACAAAGAACACTGTGAGGTGGTCTCCGAAGTTTCGACCCGCGATCAGACCGGGTTCGAGAAGACCTTTTCTGGGCTCATGAAAATTATTTACCCCGCAGGTGGAGCTACCTCAGCGGAGATCCAAGAACTCCTGCACTTCGCCATGGAATGCCGGCGAAGAGTGCGCGAGCACATCCTTCGCATCGACGACACATTCCAGAGGCATGATTTCGTTTTCAAGCCTCTGGACGGGGAGCCGGTCTCGGTAACAACTCCCGAGGAGCAACAGTATCCCTTGTTTGCCGCGCCCCGACCGGTCGGCGAGGAAACGCCAGCGGTCGAAGTAGCCGCGGACTCTGCCATTCCGGCATCTTCATTGGCCGCCGCAGCTGTCGAAGCACCGCAACCAGGTCATCTGGTCGTCCCCGAGAACACCACGGGTTGGAGTTACCGGCGCCTTTTTGCCAAGCACCTGATTGGAGCTCAACGAATCACCATCCATGACCCCTACGTGAGGTTGTTTTTTCAAGTGCGGAACCTCATGGAATTCCTTCAAATGGTCCACGAACTTGTCCCGGAGGGCGATGAAGCTTCCGTTCATTTGGTGACCCAGTCTGATGATGTCTCCTGCGTCAAACAGGAGGAGAACCTCAACCAGATCGTCGAAGCGTTCACAGGTTCGCGCGTGGCGTTCAGTTGGGAGCTTGATGCGAACCCCAGTTTCCATGCCCGCAATATCACCACCGACAGCGGGTGGAAAATCACCATGGATCGTGGTTTGGACATTTTCCAAAAGTTTGAAAGCGGCCCATTTTCTCTAGAGCAAGCGATGCAAGAGGCCAGGCTGACGCGTGGCGTGGAAGTAACCTATTTAAAGGCTTGAATGAGGCTTAGCTGTGAACGCAACCAGTTTATGTGTCATAAGCGCCTACGGCTTGCAGGCGGCCTGAAATGTGGCTGAATAGGAATATGAGAAGCCTTGGCTTTGGCCTCTGCATCTATCTGGTCTTGGTTGGTCCGTCTTTCGGGCAGGACAGGTGCACCGCCCCGGTGGTCATTCCTGGCGTCCGGGGCAACGCCACGACCAGCAAGTTCGGGGATGGCTACATCACCCGCACCTCGGACGGCAAAAGCTACACGACCTCGCGCTTCGGCAGCGGTTGGATCACCCGTGGGTCAGATGGCCAGAACTTCACCACAAGCAAGTTTGGCGATGGGGCCATCACGCGCGGGCGCGACGGCCAGACGGTGACCACCAGCCGTTTTGGCAGCGGCACGATCAGCCGCTCCTCGGACGGTGCCACAACGACGACCCAGCGCTTTGGCGACGGCACGATCAGCCGTACCAGCTCGGGTGCCTCGGCTACGACCTCGCGCTTTGGCAGCGGCTTTACGACCTCGCAGAGCAGTGGGCGCGGCGGGGCAGGTGTGTTGGTGGTGCCGGGATCGGTGCGGTGTCGATAAGCTCTGCCCGCAGTTGGTCCCGCCTTGGCAAAGCACACTGCCGAACGTAGTTTTCGCGCCAGCCGCTTAGCCTTGATGAAAGCAGTCTTCGTATTACTGGCCCTTATCGTTGCCTTAACTCCGATCCGCGCGGACCTGGCCTCCGACATCCAGTCCATCGTCGAGGCGGAGATGGCAGCCAATAGCGTGGCGGGTGCCGTTGTCGGAGTTTGGCGCGGAGGTCAACCGGTTACGGTGTTTGCGCGCGGTTTCTCCGACATCGGGGGCGGTGTGCCGATGACGGTCGCAGACCATTTTCGCATCGCGAGCATCACCAAGACGTTTACCACGACACGGGTGCTTCAATTGGCGGATTCTGGGCGGCTCTCGCTCGACGATCCGATCAGCGCTTACGTGAATCTGCCAGGCTCGGGTTTGCTTAACGGCACGGCGACCCTGCGACAGCTCGGCAACATGACCGCGGGATTTTTCGATTACTCCCGCGACCCCGACTTCATTGCGGCGGTCACGGCCGCTCCCCTCAGGGTCTGGAGCCCCTTGGAGTTGGTGGAACGGGCCAATGAGAAGGGACCCAATTTCGCCCCGGGAGCAACCTGGGAGTATTCGAACACGCACACCGTGCTGCTGCAAATGGTCATCGAGCAGGTGACGGGCAACAGTCTGTCTCAGGAATTCCAGACGGCGTTCACCACACCGCTGTCCCTGACTCAGACCGCTTACCCTGCGACCGCGGACCTGCCGGATCCCTACGCGCGCGGTTACCTGGTTGATTCCGCCACGGGAGCGCAAACCTTAGCCGAAGTCGGCCACCCGTCCATCTTCGGCGGGGCGGGGGGCATCGTTTCAACCTTGGAGGACGTGCGGGTTTGGATCGAGGCGGTGGGACGCGGCGACTTGGTGTCTGCCCAAAGTCAGAGCGAGCGTCTTGATCTGGTCCCGCTCGCCGAGGGCTTCGGCTACGGTTTTGGTGTCATGGATGCCGAGGGTTGGGTTGGGCACAACGGCAGCTATCCGCCCGGCTACCAAACGATTGCCCTTTATGATCCGGCGCTGGACCAGACGATGGTCGTCCTCGCCAATTCGTATTCTACCGACGGCTATCACTTCCCCGACGAGGTGGCCTCGCAAATCAGGCCCCTGCTCGTGCCAGAGCCGTCGACGTATTCGTTACTGGCCTTGGCCGCGGCTGGTCTCGGTGCCTGCCTCTTGCGGCGTTGCGTCTAGGTTGTTCTGCCACGCGGCGCGGGCCGCGGTTTCGAGAATATGCCGGCTGACCAATGCCGGTTCTTTGAGGAAGATGTAGTGTGGTGCCCCGGGGACGACTTCCACAATGGCTGGCACTTGGCTGCGCACTTGTTTTAGGCCAGCTTGCTCGGCCCATGTAGCCATCTTGGTCGCATGGTGGCGCAAGGTCTCCCGCGCTTCCGCTCCTGCCAAGGCTGTGATGGGAAACGCCGCCGCCGGGTCGCCCCAATCGGCATAAAGCGCGGTGACCGGCACGACGATGCCCCGGTAGTCGGCCTTGACGCGACTGGAACCGGTGCGGATCGCCCTCTCTTGAGCGGAGGTGTCCTTGAAATGGTAAACGCCGTTCCGATCGACCGACAGTTGTGCGCGCAGCTCGCTGGCGGGCACCGGCGCTCCCTGCTCTGCTTCGATCAAGCGTCGGGCGGCAGCGAAGCTTTTCAGCTTCAATTCTCCTGATGCCACCTCCGCTTCGTCGCTGGAGAAGCGGACGACTTCTTCTGGCTGCGGCAAAAGTGGCACCACTCCAGCGAATGTTGCATCGGCCGCCTGGTCGGTGCGGTCGAAAGCCGCATCAAGGTAAACCAAACCCGCAACCAGATCGGGTCGCGCCTGCACGATACCGGTCAACTCATCTCCCGCGATCGAGTGTCCAACCAACAGTGCCCGCCTGATGCCGAGAGCCTGCATGGCTGCCGCATCATCCGCCACGCGCGAAGCAACATCGTAGCCTTCTGCCGTCACGGTTGAACCGCCGTACCCGCGGCGGGTCAGTCCGATGACCCGGTGAGCATTCGTCAGCTGCGGTGCCAGATCGTCGAAAATCGCTGCCGTATTGCCCAGGCCGCTCAGCAGCACAATCGGCGGACCGTCGCCGCCCCAGTCGCGGTAGTGCAAATCCACGTTTTCCGCGACGCGGACAAAACCCTCCTCAGGACCGACGCGTCGGGCACTGTCCTTTTGCTCGCAACCAATCATCACGCAAGCCACCGCGGTCGACATGGCCACGTGGATCAAAGGGCGCAAAAGCAGGGCATGCATCTGGGTGCTTGTTTCGCAAGGCGAGCGCGAAGGCAAGTTCTTGTCTTCTCATGCCGCGGCGACGATCGCAGGCCTTGGCAGCGGCTTTACGACCTCTCAGAACGCCGGTCGGGGCGGGGCAGGGGTGTTGGTGGTGCCGGGGTCGGCGCGGTGTAAGCAGGCTCTGCAGCAAATACGATTCCGCCTTGGTTTAGGACCCTGCTGTAGCGAACGTGCGGCGCTAAATGCACGCAGGAGTTCCTGAGGACGCGTTTACTCTGGTGAATTGTTGCAAAAGCGACGACGCCGCGGTGCACGGGAAATAGCTACGTGCACCGATGCACCCCCGAAATTTCTTTGAATTTTTGCAACGGTTTGCAACAAACGGGACATAACGAATTTCAACTCATGTCAACTCGGTCCAAAAACGAAAAAGCCCGCGAAGCCAGTATTTATGCGGGTTCGCAGGCGGGTCGGTCCGGCGGAGGGGTGGCAGCGCGCACGGGATTCGAAGGGAAGCCCGTATTTTTGACAATCAGGAAGTTATGGGGCGGCCCCCGCTAGCAACTTGATTGCAATCCGTTTCATGATGAAAAACAACACCCACAAAGCACTAGTCACGACGCGCCGATTCTTCGGGCCGTGGGGGAGAAAGGCGCGCAGTTCTTCAGGCAGTCCTTTGAGCTGAAGATCAAGGGCGACATGATTCCGGAGTCGGCCGTGGAGTCGATTATCGGCGAGTTGCAGGACCTATTCGCCCGCCACGGGGCAGGGGCCGCGCTCTCCGCCAAGGCCGTGTTCAAGCCCACCAAGGACTTCCACACGGCGCGTCACACGCTGTTCACAGCCGAGCAAAACCTTGAGATCGACAAGGTTGTGCCGGTGAGCGCGAGCGTGAAGACCAAGCTCGGGCGGGGCGGGAGTTACGAGGATTGAGACTGCTGCTCAATCAACGGGCCAATCCGGGAGGGTTGGTCCGTTTTTGTGTTGCCTCAGCATTCGTTGGGTGCGAACAGGGGAAAAGAGTCTAGCATTCTATGTTTTCTCGTAAAATCCGGTCTCCCGTCATTCTGCTGCTCGCCCTGCTTACGCTTGGCGCTGGATTGGCCTGGAAGCACTGGTCTGTTCCTAATCATTCGATTATAGGCGAAATTGAGACTGTCGAGTGGGAGGAGACAAAGCCTCGCGTAACGGCCGGTGAATGGGTGCTTGTTGATGCGCGGAGCGAGAAAAGGTTCGCTAACGGCCACCTTCCCAAGGCGTATTCCCTGCCGGCGGACGCTCCTTCGGAGTACCTGCGATTCGCCGTGGAAGAATGGCCCCCGGATAGCGTTGTGGTTGCCTATTGCGGTTCGCCTTCGTGCAGTCTCGCGGCGGAGCTGGCAACGCGGCTGCGCGAGGAGGCCGGGCTGGAGGGCGTGCGCGTCCTTACGGGAAACTACTTCAAAGACCTCTACCAGACGGGGCGGGATGCGGGAACGCGTTCAGCGCAGGACCGCGAAGAAGAGTCCGCTCACTGAATCATGCAACGGAGGTTCGGTGACGAGACGAATGCGCGTTTGACCGGGTGCGACATCTTCCTTGGGAGTGATCTTGAGAAATTCCTCGCCAGGCGCGGGGCCATCGACGACCTCGGCGGACACCAGGTCTTTTTCCGGTTGCGCGCCGGTGACCGCAACCGGTGAGCGCGCATCGATCTTGAAAGGGATACTCTTGGCCGCGCGTTCCTCGCCTTGCTCCCACACGGCCACGCGCACCCCGGCCTCGATTTGGCGGGCGATGTTGACTTTGAGGATGAGTTCGTCGGGCTTCGCGCCGTCTTCGTCGGTCCGGACGGTGATGCGGTAGGCGCGGACGCCGGTGCGTCCTTCCGGATCGTGGGTCACGGGGAGTGTGCCGCTTTCGCCCGGGGCATATTCACGTTTCTGCGGGGCGGCCACGGTGCAACCGCAGGAGGTTTGCACGGCTTGGATCCGGACGGGAACGGCTGCTTTGTTGGTAAAATGAAACTCGGCGTTTACTTTCTCGCCCATGGTGTCACGCTCGATGGTGGTCTGGTCCCACGTCAGGGCAAATAACGGCGCAACTGGCGACAAGATCAGGACGAGTGCAGCAGTAGATCTCATGGCCCGAGCGACACGCTATACCAATATCCTGTTGACCGCAAAAAACTTGTTGCGCATTCACATTAGCTGCGTATTTATCAATTGTCGTCGGCCTTGTGTTTCGGGTGAGACGCGCCCCGAAACGCACTTTCCCCCTTATGCCGAGCGTAAAAAACGTCGCGACCGTAGCGTTCAACGCTCTCCTTATTTGCGGCGCCTGTGCCGCGGTGACAGTCACCACGCCGAATTACACCGTCCCCGGCCACGTCATTGCGGGCGATGCGACGAGGCGCTCGGTCAGGTCCAGAGCGCAATTTGCCTATGCTTCGCCGATCACGGGAAATCGCACGTTGCGGGTGACATTTCAATTGGTCGATGACTCGGCGTTTCCGGCGCCCGTCGGGATCTACCTCGATGGCGGCACGGCCAAAGCCAACGAGACCGTCTCGGTTGATGTCACGCAGGCTTTTGTCAAAAGCACGCCCGCGGGCGTCACCGTCGATGCCGACATCGTGCCCTACGATCGTCTCGATCCGTCGCGTGTTTACAAATTCAAGGTGCTTTCGGTCTGGGATGTGACCGATGCCATTCACGCGGATCTGAGTGAGTCCGGCACCCAAGCGACCGGGAACAGCTACATTCATTTTGCGAACACCGCTGCCGCATCCCTGCGCGTCTCGGCCCTCATGCAAACCGGTGCCTACTCGCAAACTTTCCGCGTCTCCTCGGCCGACGCCGCCGCGCCCGAATCCGCTTTCAAGATCACGCCGACGGTGAAGCTCTACCGCTACGATCCCGGTGCTGCCACCGCCTCGGTCAGCCTGCGGGTCTCAGTGGTCCTGCGCGACGACCTCAATGCGGTCATTCCTCTCGCGACTTCGACTTTCGATCGTTCGGTTGCCGATGTGCTGGCCAAGGCTTTGTTTGCCGATGATCCTTATTCCAAGACTTCGGCGTTGGGCGACCTCGAGATCCGTCCGACCGGCCAGCTTGATGCGGTCAATCGCACCTACACTGCGACGGTCACGGTGGCTTTCATGGATGTGCCCGGCTCCGAGACCTACATCAGTGTTTACAATGGAGCCGCAACGGGCGCCGCCACGCTGCTCGACTTCAACGGGGAACTGCGGTTCAACACGATCCAGACCACGTTCACGGACATTTCGAACACGCCGTCGGCGGGCGGAATCAGTGGCACCCGTCGGTCCACGACGCTTACGCTCGCTGCGGGAACAGGGCGCATCGTCGGGCAGGGGGATGCTTACACGTTTGGCGGCGGCCCGTTGAACGTGGCCCTTGCCACGAACGGCATCGCTTATCTGCTCGCCGGCAGCCCGACGGTCAACGTCACTGGTCCGGCGTCCGACACGGACTCATTGAAGGGTATCGGCTTCGAGCGCGCGAATCTTCAACTCAGCACCTCCGGGTTGGCGGCGGGAACCATGTCGGTCACTCTGCCGCCCGGTGTCAGCTGCACGACGAATGCGAATACCATGCGCTTCGGTTCGACGCTCAGCACGACGAATGTCGGTTTGACGCAAGCGCTCGACCCGTCCGGTGTGGTCAGTCTGCCCGCCGGCCGCCTGACCGAGGAGTCGAAACCGGTTGAGTATGCGGTCAGCGGCATCGACTGGACGGGATCGACGGGGCAGATGACGGCCGCTGTCACCAGCGTCACGCCAGTGCGTTTGGCCGAGGTGGAGTCGCTCGAGGCTGATAGCGCAAAACTCATCAATCCCTCCGCGGCCAAGAAGGCGGCCAACGACCATCTTTACCTCGGGGCCAACAATGTGAGCGGGGGAACTTTGACCATCGCCCGTGACGGCAACGGCAATGGCACCGTGACGGCCCAGTTGACGCTTGGCGGATACAAATTCCATCCGCATTTGCCGTATGCTGCGCCGACGGATCTCAGTCAGGACATCAACTACGGCGGTGGCACGATCACCATCGCGGCTGACAAGATTGTGCCCGCGGCCAGTTCGATGACAGGGGTGGGGGCTTTCCTTGTTCCCTACAATCGGGCATGTGCCGACAGAGGAGATGTCTCACCAGCCTGCGACAACGCGCCGGATACTGGACTGATGCAATTCACACCCGACGGTGCCGTCTTGCGGGTCACGCGGGACGGCGGACTGCAGGCCAATGGCCAAGCGCGGGAGAGTGATGGCGGGGCGGTTGGTCCGCTCTATCTCATGTGGGGTCAGAACCCGGGCGATATCACCAAGTATGCGCACACCATCACGACTTCGTTCGACGAGGGAGCCTACCTCATGGCGGGTTCGTCCTTGCCCGGCGGCGTGGCGGCAACAGCCTCAACAGCCCCGGAAGCTTCGAGCAGCGCGTGGCTCGGGGCGGGTGCCATCCTCTACAGCGGCGTCGATCGCGCCGGCGTGGCCGACGACAATGTGGCACGCCCCGGCACGGCGGCTTACGTCGAGTCCGACGCGCACATCGCGGACTATCCGGGCATCAACTTCCGCACGACGGATTTCGGCACGGCGAATGCCAGCAGCATCCTCGCCGGCGGGGCACCTGCGGCTTACGCGCTCACTGCGCGCTCGCAATACTACACCCGCAATGCCGGCGTGAGCGGCATCCACGAGGCGGCGGATTTCGACCGTCTGCTCCAGCTCTATGGCGCGGCACCGGTCGGCTACCCGGTCAAATTTACGACGTTCAAATTCTCCTACCTCGACAATTTCAACGAAGACTCCCGCACGGACGGCAGCATCACGTTGCCCGAGCCCTCGGACTTCACGGTGGATTTCAGCCGGCTCACGCTCACTTGCCCCGGCGGACTCAACGAGGCGCAGGTGGATTCGTCGGTTCCGCTGCTCCTCAAGTATTGGGGCGATGCGCCGATCACGCCGCTCTCGTTGCGTTTCCACACGGCCGACGGTTGTTCGCCGGCGGGTCCGGCCGTGCTCGTCATGGGCGTGCAGGCCGAGTGCGAGTTGTTTGACAAGTTGTTGAGCGGCGAACTTGGATTCCGCGGGTCGGGGCAGATCGCCGCGCGCGCGGATCCGCAGGTGGCTGCGAACGGTGTTCCGCCGTTCGACTCGCGCCTGAAGGTTCCGTCCGTCGGTCTGCCCGGCCCCGCGTCGAAGACTTACACGTTCACGCCGAGTCAGGATGCTTATTTCAACGCCGCCGATGCCGACGGTGCGGCGGACACCGGTTACCTGAATTTGGCCGGCACCGTCGATGTGCCGTTCTTCGAGGATCTCAAGTGGCATGTGCAGTCTGGCGCGGACTATACCGAGGGGCTTGTTCCCGGGCTCTATGAAGTGGCCGGCGGATGGGAATCGGCAGGCGACACCTTTTTCAGCAACATCTTTTTCGACGCCGAGAACAAGGGCTTCGGTGGGGCATCGGCCGAAGCTTACCGTCAATCCTTGCGTGACGGTGGCACTTACGCCGTCACTGCTCGGCAGGACTGGCTCGGGATCACCGATGCGTTCCATTACGACCTGCAATGGAACCAAGGCGGCCGCGCCTTCTCCTCGGAAGATGTGACGAAGGATTTCTTCGTCGTCAGCCTGAGCCACCGCGCGAAATACCTCTGCCCCGACACGGCCGAGCTGACCTTCGGACTCAGCTATGACGGTCTCCCGCAGGTCAATCTCTCTGGATTGGCCGACAGCGCGCTGGATTCCGGCGTGGGTTACACGCAGAACCTCATCGATGCGATGGGCGACGTGGCCGCGGGAGCTTTGCTCGGCGGCCTCGATGCCGGGAAGACTTTGCTCTCGAACGAAATTGAGGACCTGATGGCGCCGGTCATCGACGGGCCGGTGATGTCCGAGGTGGACACGTTGCTGGACAGTCTTTACGGCGGTGCTCCCGGCGAGCCCGCTGCCGAGATTTCCGTGGCGAACGCAACGGCCGCGGTCAACAGCGCCATCCGCAATCCCGGAGCTGTTCGCGCGGCGATCAACACGGCCTTCACCACGGTCGGCGACGTAAATGGAACAGGCACCGCCGTCGGGGTGGTCAATTCAAGCCTCACGGATATCCGCGGCGGTGTGGAAAAACTCACGGCATCCAACGGCCTGTTCCAGACCGCGGGAATCAAGAAATTGGTCAGCTCGCTCGTAGCGCGCGAGGCGCCGCAATTTGTCAGCCTCGTCGCCGGCGAATTGGCCGGAGCCGCGCTTGATGACGTGGTCAATACGCCGGCCTTGGACGAAATCCGCAGTTCCCTGGGCGGTGTGAACACCTTGCTCGCGGAAATCGGCGACAAAGTCGTCAATCCGACGACCGGACTCAAAGCCCAACTGAATGCGAAGATGAGCGCGGAAATTGTCTCGCTTTCGGATTCCATCGCCGATGCCGTCGACGAGGAGTTGGCGCGTTTTGCCAGCGCCGGGAATATCGACATGGCCGAGGTTCCGCGCGCGGAATTACGCGCACGCATCCGCAGCATCATCGCCGACCGGTTGGTCTCGAGTGAGACAGCCGGCGCGCTGCAAACGCAGGTCCGGCAATACGTGCAGGATGCGGTGACCGCCTGCACCACACAGATCGACAGCGGCATGCAGCAGGTGAATGGCACGCTGCGCGATGTTATTGCCACGCGGTTGGCCGAGGTGGACCAGTCGATCAACGGCTCCATCCTCGGTCCGATGTCCGACATGCTTGGCACGGGCCGGCTCAGTGGCTACGCGCACATCACCGGCGACTCCCTGACGTTGTTGCGGGTCGACGGGCGGTTCCGCTTCAAGGTGCCCGACGATCTCGATCTCAGCGCCTACCTGCAGATCAAGCAACTCACCTCGGACAATGCCGGCGGCTGCGTGCCAGCGGGACAGACGGCCAATGAGGTGCTCATCGGTGCCGAGCGAGTGCCGCTGGAGTGGATCTCCCCGAATCTGAAAGCGAACGTCGGCGTGAAATTCACCCTGATGGACGGCGATCCGATCGGTTTGGGCGGATTCTTCGACATGACCGGCGGACCGCTGACGTTCGAGGCTTTCACCATCAACGACATGAATGCCGCGCTCGCCTTCGGTGCGATCGACGGCGATCCGTGGGCGGCGGAAAATTATCTCGCGGCCAGTGCCGATTTGCAGATCGAGAGTTGGGGGATGGCCGGCGGCGTCTTCTTCGGTCGTTCTTGCTCGCTCGATCCGATCGCGCTGATCGATCCCGAAGTGGCCGGTGTGCTGGGTAATCCTCCTTTCACCGGCGCCTATCTTTACGGCGAAGCGCGATTGCCGGTGAACGAACTCATCGGCATTCCTTCCTCCTGCATGCTGCATATCGGCATCGGCGCCGGCAACGGGGTGTTCTACTTCGCCGAGGGCCCGACGTTCGGCGGCAAACTCGTCGGTGAAGTCAGCGGCGAGGCGCTGTGCCTGGTGTCGATCAGCGGGCGGATGTCTTTGGTCGGGTCCAAGCAGGGGCTCGACCTCACCGGCCCGATGCGCTTCGCCGGCAAGGGCACGCTCAAAGGCAAGGCGGGCGCGTGCCCGTTCTGCGTGAGATTCAAGAAGAGCGTGGGGATCAAATTCAACGTCTCCGGCGGCGACATCAGTTCGCCGGATATCAGCTACTGACATGAGAAAGACTGTCATCACCGGTTCGACCGCGCTGCTTGCGGTGGCGGCGACGCTTTTCGCGCCGCCTATTCCGGTGTGTCCGGATTGCGACAACTCGAACCGTTCGCTGGTCACGGGCGCGACGTTTGTCACCGATGGAACCAACGCCACGGCTTATCTCGTCAGCCAACTCGCCGGGGGACATTCGCCCGCAGCGGGTGCGGATCCGGTTTACACGGTGTATCGCAAGGACGGCGTGGCTTCCGCGGCGGGCACGTATTCCGCCGTGGGCACGATGCGCGCGGCGGTGGATCCGGGCACGGTGAAGGCTTTGCTGCAGCGCTCGTGGTCGCTGCGCTCGTCGAGTGTCCCCGCCGCGACGCAGGAAGAGGAACTCTCCGCCAAGCTCGACCAGATGTTCGGCAGCCTGGCTGCCTCGGCGCAGGGTCAGGATGTTTCGACCAAATTGGCCAACGTGGTCGCCGCGGCCATGGCCGACGAGGAATACCGCACCGACCTCGAATTGCTCGGCAAAACCTTTCCGGGCGTGAATCTCTGCCTCGGCTCCGCGTGGGCCGGTCCGGTGCCGACCGCGGGACCTTCCACCTTCGAAGTGCGCTTGATGGACCCATCCACCGGGGCGGACATGGCTGTGGTGGGACGCGTGACGATCGATCCGAGTGTGGCGCCGGCCAAATTGCCGCGGCCCGGCGCGCCCGTGAATGCCGGGGTGGATGTGACGCCGGTCACCTTGCCGGCTATTTCCGCCAAGCCCACGCTCTTCGCGTCCTATCGCGGTGCGAGCAGCACGAACGATGTGAAGGCAACCGCGGGTTTCAACCAGTTCGTCACGCAACTGCAGGGCCAGAGGGTCAATCGCGCCGTGCGCCTGCGCTGGGCCACGCCAGACGATTTGCGGCAGCGGTCCGTGCTGCAGAACGGTTACAATATCTACCGGTTGGACGGCACCAACACGCCGCCTGCGTGGGTGGGGGGCACCAATGGTCCGACTTTCCAAGATCTCATGAACAGGTCCGGCGTGGTCAAAGTGAACACGCTGCCGGTGGTCAATGCGGACGATCTCAGCGCGGTGCAGGCGGCGGACACGAACAATACCGCGACTGTGTTCTACACCGACGAGATCACCAACAGCGTGACGTTGTCCGGTGGCTACAAAGAGTATTCCTATTTCGTTACCGCTCTGGATGTGCTCGGGCGCGACGGTGCTGTCTCCCCCGGAACGAAAGTCGCCATCTTCAACCGCATGCCGCCGCCGACCGTGCGCGGGGTCGAGGTGCGCAACGATTTCAATTGGTCGGCAGCGGCCGGCGACCGGCAACGTTTCAAAATCACATGGGACGCCGTCGATGCCGGACCGGAAGCGGGAACCATCCGCTACGAAGTGTATCGCTGGGATACCTACGACGGAGCGCGGCGTTCGGTCGGTGCCGACCCCGTGGCCACCAACATAGCCACGACTTATTTCACCGATGACATCGCCGGAAGCCCGGACGAATCGGATGCCGGCAAGACATTCTGGTATACGGTGCGGTCCGTGCGGACGGTCAACGCCGGCACCTACGGCACGCAGACCTTCCGCAGTGGTCACAGTGCGCCGGTTTTCGGTGTGATCCGTGATCGCGAAGGCCCGCAGGTGGTCGGGGGCGGCGTCGATGTGCCGTGCCAGCGTCCCACGGTCACGCCAAAAGCCCCCGTGACGGTGAAGGGCACCAACACGGAAGTCGGCGGACGCATTCCCTTCATGCTGAAATGCACGCGCACCGATCCGGCCATCGCGTGGGTCGAGTTTTCCTACAAGAACGGTGGAACTGCGCCGGACACGGTGCTGGCGACGATTGCTTACGGCCCCGGGAACAACGTGGCCGAATATGTCGTGACGTATGATGCCGCCACGTTCGGACAATCCTCGGCCAATGTCGCCAACCTGCGCTGCCGCGCGGGCACGGCCAACGGTGCCGTGTCGCCGAAAGTCGCGCCCCTCACGGCCGGCATCAATGACAACGGAGTGATCAGCGGCGAATTGCCTTTCGAGGCCGACACGACGATCGAAATGGTCCCGGCCACGGCCCAGTGCCCCGATGGCGGCGATCCGGGTCCGGTGGATGCCGGCACCGGAGATGTCGTGCCGTCTTCCGGCACGGCGGAGGTCGAGCCGCTGACCCGCGAAGTGAAGATTTATCGTCGCGTCAACGACGGTCCTATGACGTTCATCGACCGTATCGAGTTCGACGAACCGCCGGTGGCCATGACCGTAGTAACGTTCACCGATCGCAATCCCCCGCCGATGAACGGCGGCCGTGTCTGTTATTACGCGCAGGCTTATGACGTGGACGGCAATGCTGGGGCTTATTACCGGTGCGGATGCCGCGAATTCCCCGCGCTGAAAGTTCCGGTGCCTTATCTTGAGCGCATCACGGCTAACCCCGCGGCCGGATCGAGCCGTACGCTCAATGTCTCGTGGACGTGTCCGCCGCAAGGCGTGGATCATTTCCTCGTCTGGATTTCCCAAGGCGGCCATATGCCCCCGTCGAGCTTGGGAGTGGCGGAACTTGGCGACAATATCGCGCCCGGTGACGGCCAGCTTTACGGGCCGGAGGGTGACAAAAAATTCGGTCTCTACCGCACGTCGCGCGTGGCGGGTCGCTTCTCCGGGGAAGCCAATGCGACCACTTTGCCGGAGCCGCCCGCGGAGTTCAGCATCGCGCTGCCGGCGGAAAGCGGGTCGACCTACACGGTGCTGGTGCAGGCGGTGAGCGCGACCTCAACCTTGGGTGGCCCGAGCAATGTGCAATCGGGTTCGTGGGAGACCCCCGTCGTCTCGGAGGCGCATGTCCCCTGGCCGCAGCGGCCGGTGCCGCCGAAGTTCCAGCCCGAGAAGATTTACCTCGGCGCTTCGGATGCAGGATCGGGGTTTGAATTGCCTGCCGTCCTCAATATCGCGCCGAAGGTCCTCACGACTTTCGAAACGGGGAATTTCGACGGCATCGGTGTGAGCATCGGGCGCATCGATCTACCTTCGGCTCCCGACAAGAACGACAATGGTCTGACAACACTGCAAAACCGGCGCGTCGATCCGAACAAGGCGGTTTTCCGTGTCGCCAGAGAGGATGATGCCAAGAACAGCCTCTTCCCCTGTGCACTCTACCGCTACCGCGTGGCGGATCCTTTCGGCGATACCGGGATCAAACAGGATCTGGTGCAGGTGACGCCATTGATGGAAAGCATCGCCTACGGATTTGTCGATGCGCAGGGCAACGTTTCCAATCCCAACGGTGCTTGGACGCGGATCTACGACCGTTTCATCCGGCTGAGCAATACGGCCGGCGAAATTACTTCCGACGGAAAGTTGATCTACAAAATGTATCTCACCGACACGCTGCCGGTGGTAAGCGGTGCGACTTACCGCTACCTGCTCGTCCGCTTTGATTCCGTGTCGAAGGAACCCAAGCATGTCATCCCGGTCCTCAACTCCGTCACGGTGCCATGAAACGTCTCACCCTCACCCTAACCGCCGCCATCCTCGCGTTTCCCGCGTTCGTCCGGTCTGCCGCGCCGACCGAGGAAAACGGCCGCGAGTTGGTCGCCTCCGCGGATTTCAACAACGACGGCGAACCGGACGTGGTCATTGCCGACAAAGACAACGGCCAGGTTCGCGTGGCGCTCGGTCAGGCCGGAGGAGCTTTTGCCGTGTCCGGCCCGCAGGTCATTTTTCCGAAGATCAGCGGGCTGACCGTGGGGCGCATTTTCGCGACCAACCGCGTTGATGCGCTCCTGCTCGAACCCCAGAGCGGCCTTTCCGCAGTCAGACTTTCCGGCACCAATGCGTTTTCCGTCACTCCCTTCCACCCCATGGGTATTGGTCCATCGAAGGGTTTGCTGGCACGCCTGACCAACGCTACCGGCTACGAGGATGCGGTGCTGTCCACTGTGCTGAACAATGCCCCGGACGGCACAAAGGTGGAGACCCTGCGCAATGCGGCCGGCAATCTGAAATCACCGGTGGCCAATGGGAGTCCGACCAATTCGATGACGGTCAACCGCATGCTCCCTGTCTTGACCGCCCGCGGATCGACAAATGCTTTGGTGGCCATCAGCGTGGGATCAACCTACGGCGCCAGCACACTGCAACTTCACGACGCCAGCGATGGGTCGATGAATGTGGCCACTCCGGACGCGACTTTGGCCATGGACGGAAACTACTCCGTGGCCAGCGGGTTCTTTGGCCCCGCGCTGCAACCGCGCCTCATCGTGCTCAAGGACGGCATGCTCTACGCCTACAAAGTCGTGCCCTCGCCATTGGCCATTGTCGCGGGAGTGGCCAATGCGGCGCCGGATTACTCGCCGCAGATCGTGAACCCGGGCAACACGGTGGCGAGCGTCACGGTCGTGCCGGGGCAGGGGGCTGCCCCCGACCGATTGCTCCTTCGTTTCACTTACGGCACGCCGCGGGCCGCGTTGTATGATTACACGCCCGGTTCTCCTCTCACCCTCGCGAAGGCCTTGTCGCCAAGCGCGGCATCGACCTTCACTGGAGCGGTGGCCTTGGCCAATGGCGAATTCGTCCTGCTCGAGGGAGCGACCGAGGATGGTGCTTCGTCCTCGCTCGGACGCTATGACAAAGACGGCAAGTTTGTCGCCTCGACGGCGCTCCCGTCCGGTTCGCCCCTCGCTTCGCGCGGCAATGTGATTTTCTTCAACGGCAAGCCGCTGGCTGATCCCTTCGCCCGCATCGTCGGCGCCGTCAACGCAGGCGACTGGAGCAGCGGCGTTTCGACCAACTCGCCCCTTCCATCGCCGAACAACGTGACCAAGGAACTCTTCCTCGGAGCGGCCGCCGGGCTTGGTTCGGCTTCCGTCGTCAGTGCGGGGAGCACCCCTGCCGGCGCGACCCATGCGCTGGGCAGCCAATTCGCCGACGATGTTTCCTACTTCAACTACGGCGCGGCCTCGGGTCCGGTCACTGACACCGTCACGGCGAGCCCGGCCGGCGGGCATTTCTCCTCCGCCACCGAAATCGAACTCACCTCCGCGGAGAATGCCCGTTTGGTCGGTGCCGGATCCGCGCCGGATCGCGCCATCTACTACCGCTTCGATGCCAACTCGAGCGAGGGAACATGGGCCGTTTACAACGCATCGAAACCCCCTGTGCTCATCCAAAATGGCACCCTGCTTTTCTATTCTACGACCGCGACGGGCCTCCGCAGTCCGATGGGTGCGGCGGAGTTCACCTTCGAATCTTCGGGGTCCGCCATGGACAGCGATGGCGATGGCGTGCCGGATTATGTCGAACAGGCTTACGGGCTCGATCCGACCGCAGGGGCCGACACCGACGGCGACGGCGATTCTGATCTGGCGGAAATCGCCGCGGGCACCGATCCGTCCGACCCTGACGACTACATTGCGCGTGGCAGCGATGGATCGAAAATCGGCACACTCAACGATCCGTCGTTCATGCTGCGCGTTTATGTCAACGGGCGCGATGGCACCGGCGCCTCGGCGACCAATCGCGCGGCCGCCAGCAATGTGGTGGTCTCCGTGAAGTCGCCGGTCGGTTCGTTGCTCGGGAGTGCCCCGACCCACATCACCGCCACGACTTCCAACGCCTTGGCCGATGTCAGGAACGTGGTGGCCGGTCCGACCACGCCGTATCTCGCGGCGTTCACTCCGCAGAATTTCAAGTTCAACGTGAAGGCCAGCACGAATTACCCGACCCCGGGGCGTGAAATGGTCGTGCTGGTGGACTCACCGCAACTTTCCTCGATCCTGCCCGAATCCTATTTCGGTGGCGGCGATATCTCCTCCGCGGCGACGAATTGGGTTTCCATGCTGCGCGCGAATTATCTTCCGACCAACGGGACGTTCGTTCTCAGCGAGGGCATGGCTGGCGGTGCTTCGGTGACCAACGCTTTCAACGTCACGGCCGCGGCTCTGCAGGCCGCGCTGAATGCGACGCACGGCGGCGCCGGCTGGATGAGCCGCGGACCGGTCACCGTGACCGGGTCGATGCCCCGTTTCGTGGTCAGCCAGAATGCCCCGACGAATACCGGCTTGGGTTACACGCAGGCCAATTCCGATCTCGAGCCGAGGACGGTCGTGGCGCTCGGCGAGAAGCAGCGGGCCGACACCGGCAAGCCGCTCATCTTCGAAATCGTGTTCACGCCGGGAACGGAGCATGTCTATGCCACGAATTCAGTCCCTGAAACGCTCACAGCCCTGCTCGTCGAGCGGAAGCTGGAGTCCCTGCTGGGTGAAACCAGTCTCACCCTGCTGCCGGGGCGGGCCGGGGACGAGTCGCGTGTTCCCTTGAACGACACCAATCTGACCGCCCTCAAGTCGGGCGGTATCGCGGGCGTTCCGGCCTACACGTTCGCAGGCCTGCGTGATCCTATCCGCGACACGTTGGCTGCCACCAACTCGAAGACAACGAACACACTGGCCCTGCTGCAACTGGCGGACGCGGTTTACGAATCCAGCAGCCGCACGAAGCCGGCGGATGCCACGGCTTTAACGGCGGACCAAATCGCCCAGGTTCTCTCCAACACCGTGCCGACCAATGTTCCGCCGGCTGTGCCGATGCCGATCGACACCCTGCGCACATTCATCCGCACCGGGACCCTGTCGACCAATGTCACCGGCATCACGGGCTCCACCAGGACCAACGCTTTCAACGCTGTAGCCCAGTTGCTTGCTTCGTCCGTGCCGCGTCCGGAGAGCATTCTGACCCTGACCCTCGGGCACGGTGGCGTGTTTGAAATACCGGCCGAGCCCCCGAGTTTCATGGCGACTCCCTACCATCTGCTCGATGCCAGCGGCGCAACCTACAATTTCAATGGCAGCATTTCGCTGCGTCCGGGGACGCGCATCGTGGTCACGGGATACACCGATGTCACGGCGCCCGCCGGTTCTTACGGACAGGCCATCGAGGTGAAGTCCGTGGCTCTCCTCGCTTTGCCCACGCAATTAGGCGCCGATGCCGACGGCAATCTGCTGGCGGACGCCTGGGAGCAGGCGTTCTACGGGGCGAAAGGACAGAATCCGCAGGCCACGGGCGCCGGCGGCAAATCGCTCGTGCAACTTTACCTCGACGGAGCCGATCCGATGCTCGGTTCAAGCACGCCCGTGGCCGACCTGTTCCCGCGCAACGTGCGCGTCAACCGGGAGACAAATGGCAGTTACACCATGCGCTGGCGGTTCCCCGGCGCCTACGCGGAAGCCTTCAGCTACGAATTGCAAAGCACGCTAAATTTGACGAACACCTTCGGGGCGGTTGCTCCCGCGGATCTCATCACAACCGCCGGCGACGACAACGAGTTGCCCCTCGGCCTGCCGTCAGATCCAAAGAAGCAATTCTGGCGGCTAAAATTGCATCTCAACCGCTGACCTCGTGAGAGCAGATCCAAGGTGAGAGAGGCTTTTGGGGCTGATTGATTGTCCAAGCCGCACTCTCGTAATGCGGAATCACGCCACGGGCGCGCAAACTTTAGCCGAGGTCTACCATCCGTCCATTTTCGGCGGGGCAGGGGGTATCGTTTCGACCTTGGAAGACGTGCGGGTTTGGATCGAGGCGGTGGGGCGCGGCGACTTGGTGTCTGCCCAAAGCCAGAGCGAGCGTCTTGATCTGGTCCCGCTCGCCGAGGGCTTCGGCTACGGTTTTGGTGTCATGGATGCCGAGGGTTGGGTTGGGCACAACGGCAGCTATCCGCCCGGCTACCAAACCATTGGCCTTTATGATCCGGCGCTGGACCAGACGATGGTCGTCCTCGCCAATTCGTATTCTACCGACGGCTACCACTTCCCCGACGAGGTGGCCTCGCAACTCAGGCCCCTGCTTGTGCCAGAGCCGTCGACGTATTCGTTACTGGCCTTGGCCGCGGCTGGTCTCGGTGCCTGCCTCTTGCGGCGTTGCGTCTAGGTTGTTCTGCCACGCGGCGCGGGCCGCGGTTTCGAGAATATGCCGG
>VEQL01000016.1 GCA_018883245.1 Chthoniobacterales bacterium | reverse complement strand
CCCCGCTAGTGCAACGACCAATTCCTGCCACGGTTTTTCCGGCATCCGTTCGAGTCGGGCCACCCCGCCGATCGGCAGGAGGGTGATGTCCGGCGTGCGGATTCCGTAGCCACGGGCTGCGAGCGCGTGTCCGAATTCATGCAGCACCACGCATACGAACAGCAGGACGATGAAGGAGAGTCCCGCAACCGCGGCCTCGACGCCGCCCTCGGCGTAGTAAACAAAGCCCAGCCAAGCGAGCAGAAGGAGAAACGTGGCGTGAATCTTCACGTCGATGCCGGCGATTCGCGCAACCTGAAACGACCATTTCACGCGCGGCAAAGTCAGTCAGGAAGAGCGAAGCGGCAAGGGGAAAACCGCCCGCGGTCCTTTTTCGGACTGGCCTCCCTGATGCCGGCCGGGCAATTTTTGCGCCGGAATGACTTGGGAAATCGCAGTTGTGCTCGGACTTGTCGCCTTTGCGCTTGTGCAATTCGTGCGCGAGAAGTGGCCGCTCGATCTCACCGGTCTCGCGGTATTCGCGATCCTGCTTTTGCTTTCGCAGTTGCCCGGCGGAAGCGCATTTCCTGATGCGGCACGCTTGTTGAAAGTGTTCGCCAACCCGGCGCCCCTTACGGTTGCGGCGATGTTCGTCCTGACCTACGCCCTCGAAAGGACCGGAGCGATCAGTCGCGCGCTCGTTGCACTCGAGAGCGTCGGCAACTTGGGGCCGCGCGGTTTGCTTCTCTTGATGATGCTCGCCGCGGGCTTTGTGTCGGCCTTCATCAACAACACACCTGTCGTGGTTGTCGGCTTGCCCGTTGCGATCCACCTCGCCAAGCGCGCCGGCGTTCCGGCGTCCATTTTTCTGATCCCCCTCTCCTATGCGGCGGTTTTCGGCGGCTGTTGCACCCTTGTCGGCACCAGCACCAACCTCCTTGGCAGCGGCCTGCTTGCCGATGCCGGGCAGAAACCGCTCGGCATGTTCGAGATCGGAGCGGTCGGACTGCCATTGGCGATCATCGGCACCCTTTACACGGTGTGGGCTGCGCCGAAGCTTCTGCCCGTGCGACGGATGCTCGCCGAAGACCTCGGCGGCGAAGATGGCATTTCGGAATACGCCGTCGAGGCGACCGTGCATCCCCGATCGCCCGTGATCGGCAAGACCCTTGCCGAGGCGGGGTTCGGCCCGCGCACGGGCATGCGCATCATCGAAGTGTTGCGCCGAGGGGAACCGGTCTTCGACCCATTGGACACCGTGCGGTTGGAAGAGGGCGACCACCTCGTGATTGCGGGTGCGCCGAAAAGCGTTGCCTCGATTCTCGGCATGCAGGGGGTGAACTTGAAAGCAGAGAGCGGAAAGACCGGCGAGTTCCTTGCCGCGCACGAGACGCATTTGGCCGAGGCCATCGTCGGCCCGCTCTCGGAAATCGCCGGGCGCAGCCTTCGCGACATCAATTTCCGCCAGCGCTTCGGTCTCGTTGTTCTGGCGGTCCACCGTCGCGGTCTCAATCTCAGCCGCGGTTTCGAGTCCGTGCCGCTCCAGGCCGGCGACACTTTGCTGTTGATGGGCAGCGAACCCAGCCTCAACCAACTGCGCCGCAGCAGCGACCTGCTTCTGCTTGACCGGACGCGTGTCCCCACGTCCGCGCAGAAGGCGAGCGCCCCGTTGGTCTTCACGACACTCGCTGCGGTGATTGTTGTTTCCGCCTTCGAATGGCTTCCGATTGAAGTCGCCGCCATCGCCGGATGTGTGCTGCTGATGGTCGCGGGCGCTATCAAGCCCCGGGAGGCATACGGGTCGGTTGATTGGCCGCTGATGTTTCTTATCTACACGACACTGGCTCTCGGAGTTGCCATGGAGTCGACCGGCGCTGCGCGCTACATCGCGGAGGGCATGGTGCAAACGTCAGCCGGGTGGTTCAGCGATGCTTGGAAGCCCGTGGCCATGCTGGCTGCCATTTACCTGCTGACTGTCATAATCACGGAAGTGCTTTCGAACAACGCGACGGTTGTTCTCATGATGCCGATAGCGCTTGGTATCGCCACCCAGCTCGGTCTCGACGTCCGTCCTTTCGCTGTGGCGATCATCTTGGGATCCAGCGCCGGCTTCGCCACGCCGATCGGCTACCAGACGAACACTTTTGTTTATTCAGCGGGAGGATACAAGTTCACCGACTTTCTGCGGATCGGGTTGCCGCTCAATCTTCTCTACCTCGTGGGGGCCGCAATCCTCATCCCGCTCGTCTGGCCCCTGCACAAATGAAAAGACCCCGCGGAATTCCGCGGGGTCTTTGCAGAAACAACCGGCCTATCAGGCTTCTTGTGCCTTGAGGGCGGACGACATCGAGATGAAGAAGGCGCCGGTGAACATGAGGTTGATACCAAAGAGCAGTCCGAGCAGCCAAACAGCGGAGCCCGGGAAACCGCTGAATATCATCCACGACAGAACAAGTGAAACAACCCCGCTCAAGAGCATCATCCACATGGTTCCAGTCCCGGAGAAACGGAACGCGGAGATAATGGTGACTATGCCCTGCGCGGCAAAATACGAAGCCAGCAAAATGGTGAGCGTAAGGACGCCTGCTCCGATCTTGAACAACAGCAGCAGACCTGTGGCCAGCGTGAGAACGGCCCACAGGGCGGAAACCATGCGGTGGGCGAAGCCCGACTCCTTCCTGCCGAGGGCGGCGGCAAGGGCATAGCCGCCCGCAATGAGCAGCAGGGCGGCGAACAGTTGCTCCACCGCAATGCTGGCGACAAGCGGGAAGATGATGGCAAGCGCACCGAGCACGATGAGGAGGATTCCCTGGAACATTGTCCAGGCTGGCGAGTTCCGAGTGGTGTTGGAAGTCATGGCAAGCGAAAACGTGGCCGCGAATCCGGCGCGATGGAAGCGATTTTTTCGGGGAACCATCGGGCTTTGCTGTTAGCTTTCCTGCTTCTCTATGCCCTCCGCCAAGCGTCCCCGCCGCCTCCGCGCCGAGCGCACACCCGCCGTCCTCAGGCTGCGGAGTCGGCGCCGCCGCGCGCGCAGGCAGAGGACGCGGAAACTCGGGCGTCTGATCTTGGCGTGCTTCCTCCTTTGGGGATTGGTGGCCGCGTTCTACGCCGCATGGGCGTGGACGTTCGATATGCAAATGGTCGGGCGCATTCCCGAAAGTTCGCTTGTGCTTGATTGCCGCGGGCAGGTCTACACGCGGTTATCGGGGGAAAATCGGCGAACTGTTCCACTGTCCGCCGTCAGTCCGTGGTTTGTCCGCGCGGTTATTGCACGCGAAGACTCGCGGTTCATGGACCACTTCGGCATTGATCCCGTCGGGATCTTGCGTGCCGCGGCGAGGAACTTGGCCGCGGGTGGCGTTCGCCAAGGCGGAAGCACCCTAACGCAGCAACTGGCGCGCAACAGTTTCCCGCTCGGCGGCCAGACCATCCATCGAAAAATTCTCGAGGCATTTCTCGCCTTGCGGATGGAGGCCGTTTTGACCAAGGACGAAATACTCACCCACTACATGAACCGGATCTACTTCGGGTCGGGTCTCTTCGGAGTCGAAACGGCGAGCCAAGCCTATTTTCACAAGCCCGCGTTGGAAATAACGCTGTCCGAGGCGGCTTTGCTCGCGGGGCTGATACGCAGCCCGAACCGCCTGTCACCGTTCCGCGATCCCGACGGTGCTCTCGCCCAGAGAAATCTTACTTTGCAGCAAATGGAAGACCAAGGGTTCATCTCTCCCGGTGAGCGTTTCGAGGCGCAAGCCGAACCATTGCTTCTGGCCGCGGAGCGGCCGCCGCCGCCGCAGGAGGACTGGGCGATGGAACTGATCTCGCGCGAACTCGAGAAGATCCTGCCGCAGGACGTGATCGATTCCGCCGGCTTGAAAATTTACACCACGCTGGATGGTGCGATGCAAAAGGCCGCTGTGGCAGCAGTGGAGGAACAGTTGCATTCCGTGGAGGAAAGGTCCGGCTATCCGCACCCGCGCAAGGCCGACGTCGCCAGTGTGGACCCGCAAAGCCGCGAAGGAACGCCTTACTTGCAGGCGGCGGCCATGGCGATCGACAATCGCAGCGGCGGCGTGCGGGTTTTGGTCGGCGGACGCGACTACGCGGCGAGCAAATACAACCGTGCGTATTTTGCGGAACGGCAGGTCGGGTCCGCGGTGAAGCCTTTTGTTTACGCTGTGGCTTTTGCCGGAGGCCTGAGCCCCGACTCGCCGGTGAGCGACAACCGCCTTTCGCCGGGAGAATTGCCGAAATCGTTCGGCAATTATGATCCGGGCAACAGCGATGACACTTACCGGGGCATGCTGCCGGCAAAGGACGGGCTGGTGCTTTCGCGCAACACGATGAGCGTTCGCGTGGGCATGATGGCGGGAATAGACCGGGTGCGGGAATGCCTTATGGCCGCGGAGCTGGCCGCGGACCTGCCGCGTTTTCCTTCGATCTTCCTCGGATCTTTCACCAGCACTCTGCGCGCCTTGACAGTCGCTTATGCCGCACTGGCTAACGACGGTGTCGCGCCGTCGCCTTACTTGCTCGAGCGAGTAGAGGATGCGCAAGGCCGCGTGCTTTATCGTCATCGCGGCACGCTGGGCAGGATTCTGACGGCTGGTCCTGCGAGGACAACTGTCGGGGTGCTGCGCGAGGCGATGACCCGCGGGACCGGTGCCGTGGCGGCCGCACTGGGATACAAAAATGACGGCTCGGCGGCGGGCAAGACGGGCACGACGAACGACTACCGCGATGCGTGGTTCATCGGATTCGACCGGGACACGACATGCGGGGTCTGGGTCGGATTCGATCAGCCCAAAACCATTGTCGATCGCGGCTACGGCGCGACCCTCGCTTTGCCGATCTGGACCAAAGTCATGGGCGCCAAGGCGGCGGAGAATTAACGGCTTCGCGCAAAGCGCAGCATTTTTTGCAGAACCTTTGCGGCCGCGCCGGAGTCGATCGATTCGGCCGCGCGCGACATCCCCTCGCCCCAAGAGGTCGCAATGCCGGCAACCAAAAGCGCGGCCGCGGTGTTGACCAGCACCAGGTCACGGGCAGCGCCGCGCATCTCGCCGGACAGCAACAACGTCATGATGCGCGCGTTTTCCGCCGCATCTCCTCCTTGCAAATCGGCAAGTTTCCCCTGGCGAACACCCATTTCCGCGGGATCCAAAGTGAATCTGCGGGAGTCTTCGGAAGAGATCTCCACCACCATCGTCGGCCCGAGGGTCGACACTTCGTCCATTACGCCATGATCGCCCGCCCGCCCGTGGACTACCCATGCCTTGGTCCGGCCGAGACCGCGAAGAACATTCGCGTAGATGTCGGTGAGTTGCGCGGCAAAAACACCGGAAAGCTGGAGTTCGGGTTGGGCGGGGTTGAGCAGAGGTCCGAGAATATTGAAAACGCTCGCGCTTCCGCGCGCGGAGAGGATTTTGCGCGCCGGTGCCACTGCTCGGAATGCCGGGTGAAAACTCGGGGCAAAGAGAAATGTGGCGCCGGCTTCCTCCAGCATTTTTTGCAGCTGTTTTGTTTCAAAGTCCAGTGGCAGTCCGAGTGCCTCCAGCACGTCGGCTCCGCCGCTCTTGGAGGTCGCGCCGCGGTTCCCGTGCTTGACGACCTTTGCGCCTGCGCCGGCGGCGACAAACATCACGGCGGTCGAGACATTGAAAAGGCCCAAGCGGTCTCCACCGGTGCCGCAAACCTCCAGCAGCGGGCCGATATCAGCCGGCGCTTCAAACGGCTTTGCCTCGCGCAGGAATCCCCGGGCGAAGCCGAGGATTTCATCCGGGGTTTCGCCGCGCCGGTGGAGAGCCTCGAGAAAATCCGCTTTTGCCTCGTCGCTGTGGCGCGAGGAAACCAAATCCGCCACGACGCCGGCCGTCTCATCGTCGCGAAGGGCAGAACCCGTGACGATACGCTGGATCCAGTCTTTCAAGGCAGCACCTCGCCGAGCCTCGCAGCAAGCACAGGAGCCTCCCACTGTCCCTCCACTTGTGCCCGGTCGAGGTAACCGTAATTGAGGTGCGACCCGGCTGCCGCGAGCACAAGGCGTGAAACGCGGCCGAGAGGCCCCATGCCCATCGTCGCCAGGCCAATCTGCGGGTGCGAAGTTTGAAGAAGAAGCAGTGTCGCCAGGTCGCGGGCACTGCGCAGGGTCGAGGCGATTTTCACAACATCCGCACCGGCTCGTCGCGCGGAGGCCACTTTTGCACGCAGGTCGGCAAGCGGAGGCGTGCGGCCGAAATCATGGAAGGAGAGCACGAGAGTTTTGCCCGCCCTGCGGACCGCGGAAGTCGTGTCCCGCATGTCCGGAACAGAGCGCAGTTCGACATCTACGGCGGAGGCCAAAGGAAGAAACTGTTCGAGCACGAAGCGGCGGTGTCCGGCAGGCACTCCGGAGGCGCCGCCCTCCCGAGGATGCCGCGCCGTGAAGAGGAGCGGACAGCGGATGAGCGGCCCAAATTCCGAGACGATCTCCGAATGACGCGCAAGGCAATCGAGCCGGATCTCCACAAGATCGATGCCCTTGGGCACGGAGCGCGCGGCTTGGCGTAACCCGCGCGGCGTATGGACCGTCGCAACCACCAGCGGGGCACGGCTCATCGCAGGCTTTTTCTTCCGTTTCATGAAAAAGTGCTTTTCATATAGCTATTCCGCGCGTTTGTCGCCATGCGTATTTCGCCGGAAATTTACCCCGACATGATTTCGCGAAGACAGGAACTCTCGCTGCAACTGAACCAACTTGCCGATGCGGCGATCTTGGTAGGCGCTCTGTATATCGGATTTGCCCTACGCCACTACCAGATGATCGACTTCGATGTTCTCCCGGATATCCCGCCGCTCCAGGCTTTTGTGTGGATGTTCATTGTGGTCGGCCTCTTCGGGCCTCTGCTTTTGGAGATGCAGGGATTTTATCAGTATCCTTTGGAAAAATCCGCGGCGCGGTCGTTGCGGCAGATTACCTACGCGGGAGTCTGGTTGGGGTTGATCCTCGGTGCCTGTGTCGTGTTTCTGAAACTCACGATTCCCAGCCGGTCGGCGTTTGTCCTTTTTCTTCTTATCGCACCCCCCGGCCTGTTGCTGCGGGAGGCTGCGTTTCGTCACTTGCGACTCCGCCGCCTGCGCAAAGGAGCGCACGGCGAAAGTGTGATTCTGGCCGGGGAACCGGAGCGGATGAGCGAACTCGTGGAAAGCCTCTCACCGGTGCAAAAACTCGAACTCAACATCGTCGAGCGGATCGATCTCGGCACCGAACCGGTGCAATCGCTGGTCGATGCCATACACCGCCACAGCGTCGGGCGTGTCATCCTGAGTTTCGGATCCCACGCCACGCCGGGTTTGCAGGAAGCAATCGCCGCCTGTGAAACGGAAGGGGTCGAGGCATGGCTCGCCGCCGACTTTGTGCGCTCGTCGATCGCCCGCCCCGCCTATGACTCGCTTGGGTCCACCCCGATGCTGGTCTTTCGACGGACGCCGGACCTCTCCTGGGCTCTCTTGGTCAAAAGCACGATGGATCGTCTCGGGGCGTTGCTTGGCCTTGTGCTTTTGATGCCGTTTTTCGTTGTCGTGGCGACGATCATCAAGGTCTCCTCCCCCGGCCCGGTCATCTTCAAACAAACCCGCGCCGGGCGCTACGGCCGCCCGTTCACCATGTTCAAGTTCCGGTCGATGAACCCGGGTGCCGAAACACAGCGTGACGAACTCCTGGCGCTCAACCAGATGAGCGGTCCCGTCTTCAAGGTTGCCGACGATCCGCGCGTGACAAGATTCGGACGTTGGTTGCGAAAAACCAGCGTTGATGAGTTTCCGCAACTGATCAACGTGCTCCTCGGCCAGATGAGCCTGGTGGGTCCGCGTCCTCTGCCGATCTACGAAGTGGACAACTTCGAACTCACGGCGCACCGGCGGCGATTGAGCATGAAGCCGGGCCTCACGTGCCTTTGGCAAGTCAGCGGGCGCAACGATGTGCGGGACTTTGACGACTGGGTGAAGCTGGATGTCCGATACATAGACAATTGGTCGCTCTGGCTCGATCTGAAGATCCTGCTGCGGACCATACCCGTGGTTCTTTTGGGCCGCGGTGCACGCTGACGCTTAAGTTCTCGAAAATTTGCCGGCCGTCCTGTAGTCTTTCCAATTCATGTCATCTTCCTCCAAGCATGTTTCCCTCGTCACGGGCGGCGCAGGCTTCCTCGGGTCGCATCTCTGCGACCGGCTGCTTGCCGAAGGACATCAAGTCATCGCCATCGACAACTTGATCACCGGCAGCATCGACAACATAGCCCACCTGGCGGGCAATCCCGACTTCCGCTACATCAAGCAGGACGTCACGCAATACCTCTACATCCCCGGCAGGATCGATCACATCTTCCATATGGCTTCGCCGGCCAGCCCGATCGACTATCTCGAGTTGCCGATCCAGACCATGAAGGTGGGGGCTTTGGGGACACACAACGCCTTGGGGTTGGCGCGAGCAAAGGGAGCGTCCTTTCTGCTGGCCTCGACGTCGGAATGCTACGGCGATCCGCTTGTCCATCCGCAGAGCGAGGAATACTGGGGCAACGTCAATCCCATCGGCCCGCGCGGCGTCTATGACGAAGCCAAGCGATTCGCCGAGGCCATGACCATGGCCTACCATCGCTTCCACAAGATGGACACTAAGATCGTGCGAATCTTCAATACCTACGGGCCGCGCATGCGTCTGCGCGACGGTCGCGTCGTTCCGGCTTTCATCGGCCAAGCGCTCGCCGGGCAGCCGATCACTGTCTTCGGCGACGGCTCGCAGACCAGAAGTTTCTGCTTCGTCTCGGATCTGATCGACGGAATCTTCCGGCTCATGATGAGCGGCTTCCACGAACCTGTGAACATCGGCAATCCCCACGAAATGACGATCAAGGAGTTTGCCGAGCGCATCCGCGACCTCATAGCGCCGGAAAGCGAGATTGTTTACCGCCCTCTCCCGGTTGACGACCCCAAGGTGCGTCAGCCCGACATCACAAGGGCCCAGCGCGAGCTGGGCTGGCGGCCGACCGTGGCGTTCGACGAGGGCATCGCCCGCACCATCGACTATTTCCGCGGCCGCGTCCCGGCGGCCTGAACCAACACATCCTCCAACAACATCGAACAACACCATGAAAAGACACATCCTACCGACACTCGCGATCATGCTGGCCACGCCGCTTTGCGCCCAGCAGACCCCGAGCGGCGACTTCGCCATCGCCAAAATCACCCCAGAATATGTGAGCACGCCGGACTACCAATTTTCCCTCGGCCCGACCGGCAAGAAGGTCAGCAAAAACAAAGATTTTCTGGCCGTTGAAGTGAATTTCGATTGGCAGCCTCGCCAGAAAAAGCCCGAATTTCTCGATGAGATCACGATCAATTACTATATCCTGCTAAACAACAAAGACCGCGAGAATCCCAAGGGAACCCTTCTCTCCGGTTCTGTCACTCACGTCGCGATTCCCCAAGCCAAAGGCCTCAACTCCGTGATGTATGTCAGCCCGCGCACCCTTGAGCGCTTCTTTGGCGGCAGGGCCCCCTCGACCGCCGCGTCGGCCGTCGTCGATGTGGGAGTAACCATCTCGCAACAGGGCCAACTCGTGGCCGAGGCCAGTTGGAAGGGCAAGGGCAAGTGGTGGGAGCAGCAGACAACCACACAAGGATATGTGCTCAACAAAAACGAAACGCCGTTCGCTCCGCTTGTGTGGGACTATTACGAGGCGATCAAGGCCCGTCCCGCTGGAATGTAAGGCCCCGCCAGCTACAGATCCCGCTTACCAAGACTGCTGATATGCCAAAAGCACCGTCCCGCGTCGCCACCCTGAACCTTGGCATGCAGACCGTCACCATGGCGGTCTTCGAGGCGGCGAACGATGGTATCTCGCTTGTTTCCTACGCGCAGACGGACCTCCTGCCTGATCCTGCCGCTGATGACAGCCGCCCTGGACAGCTGCGCATCGCTCTGAGTGAGCTCAAGGCAAAAACAGGCTGGAATCACGGCGAAGTATACTGCGCCATCCCCTCTCAGGGGGTCTTCGCGAGATTCGTGAAAATCCCCAGCGTGGCGCCGGAGAAGATCGGCCAGATGCTGTTTTTCGAGGCGCAGCAAAACGTGCCCTACCCGATCGAAGACGTTGCGTGGGCCTATCAATTGCTGCCGGATAAAGACGAAGCCGGCATGCACGCGCTGATCATCGCAACCAAAGTGGATGCGTTGGAGGACACGGTCGGTGCTCTCAAAGGGGCGCGCCTTACCCCTGCCCTCATCGAGCCTTCCCCGACAGCACTCTACAACGCCTTTCGCTACAATTACCCCGAGGCGCAGGGCTGCTCACTGCTCATCGACATCGGTTCACGCGCGACAAACCTGATCTTTGCGGAGGGCGAAGATATTTTCATGCGCACCCTGCCGATCGGCGGGAACTCGATCACGGCAGCTTTGCACAAGAAGTTCGAGTCACACACTTTTCATGACGTCGAGGCATTGAAGAAAAGCGAGGGCCTTATACCCCCGCCCGGCAACTACGCGGGGGCGAAGAGCGAAGAAGTGACGGAAATGGGAAAGATCGCAAGGACCGTGATGACCCGCATCCACAACGAAATCACGCGTTCCATCACTCATTACCGCACCAACCAGAAAGGCGGCGCACCGATGAGGGTTTTTCTCGCGGGTGGCGGGGTTTCGCTTCCCTACACGCTAGAATTCTTCAACGAGAAGCTTTCCCTGCCGATCGAGTTTTTCAATCCGCTCAGACGCGTGGGTGTGGCGCAGACCGTGGAGACTTTGGGCCTCTCCGGCAAAGCCCACCTTCTGGGCGAATGCGTCGGTCTTGCTCTGCGAGCGATGAAGCCGGAGTGCCCGATCGAAGTCTCGCTGAAATCACCTTCCCTCGAATCCGAGCGCAAGACCGCCCGCAAAATGCCGTTCTTCGCAGGCGCGGTTTTGCTCGCCCTTGCCTCTTTGGCGCTCTTAGCCCTCTATTTCCGGGGCGCGGAAGCCCACATCGCCGGGATCAACGCGGCCATCCAGTCGCAGATCGCCCCGCTGCAGGATACAGCCGCCCGTATCAAGTCTCTTGAGGCGAAGAGGGACAAGATGCTCAAAGATGCCTCCGATCTGGCTTCCGCCCCGTTCATGCGCACGGCATGGCCGGAAATCCTCAACGAGTTGAGCCGCCGCCAGCCACCCAAGTTCATTTGGATCACAAAACTCCAGCCATCACCCGCCGTTCCGGGCTTCGCGCTGCCGGATGGCGGCAAGCGTCCAAACCAGACAGCCTCCGCGGAGTCGTCCGACAAGACGGCAGCGGCAGTCACGGCTTTGAGTATCGAGGGCCTTTATATCGAGGCAGGCAACCCTCAGGGGGCCGGCGTGGTTGATGCCTTCGTGGATGCGCTCAAAGATTCCAAGCTCTTTGCGGTGACCGAGGAAAACAAGGCGGACGTGGTGAAGCTCCGCACCACTCCCGACGGTGAGTCTTGGGCTTACCGCTACAAGCTGCTCGTGCCGCTGCGGCGCCCGATCCCCCTTTGATGCGATGAACTGGTTCCGACAAAATCCCAAACTCAGCGCCGCCGCCATCACCGCGGGTATTGCGGCCGCCGCGGCAATCTACCTGATCTATACGTTTCACGCATCCTATGTCGCGGCGTCGGAAGCCTACGCCGAAAACACGTCCATCTTGGCACGCTTGCAGAGCGGCAAGCCGTTTCCGAACAAGGAGAATTTGGACAAACTGGAAGCCGAGCTGAAAGACGTCGAGACCACACTCGCGTCATTGTCCTCGGTCATGGCCAAGGATTCCGGAGTTGTCGAGGCAGACATCGATCCGCAGGAGTTCCAAGACCGGCTCAACAAAGCGGTGGGCGAGATCACGGCGGCGGCGGAAAAAGCCGGCAGCAAGCTGCCGGAGGACTTTTACCTGGGGTTTGACAAATACCAAACCGAGCTGCCGAGCGTTGAAGCAGCTCCTTTGCTCGGTCAGCAACTTCTTGCCGTCGCCTCCGCAGTGAACCAGCTCTTGGCTGCCAAAGTCGAATCCGTCACCCAAGTCAGCAGACGTCCCCTGCCCGTGGAGACCGCAGACCAAAAGCACGGCGACAAAAAGCAAAGCGAAACCTCCACGGTCATGTCCCTTGCGCCTTTCGACATCGCTTTCACCGGCGACCAGAGCCGCTGCCGTGATGCGTTTGCGCGAATCGTGGCATCCAAGCCGATTCTCTTCGTCCGTCTTGTCGAGATCGCCAATTCCACGCCCGACCCGCCGGCCAAAAGCCAATCCGCCGCAACTCCGCCTCCCGCGGCACCCGACATGGGAGTGGCGGGACAAGTCCAAGGCGAGGCTCGCATTCCGGTGATCTTCGGCGAGGAAAAGATTTCCATGATTTTGCGTTTGGCCTCGCTCTCCGGAAACGGCGCTGCCGCGCCAACAGCAAAATAGCAGACGCACCAATGGACTACCTGAAAGCCAACTACGAGCGCCTCCTGTTGATTTTAGCCGCACTGTTCCTGCTTGGTGCCGCCTTCTTCGCTGTCACCGGAATGCAGGAGTGCCGCACGACTTTTGTCTCTCCGGCCCAAGCCGGAAGGGGCGCGGCCTTCGCCCCGAACGAGTCGCTCGCCGCACTCAAGTCCGAGTCCGCCAAGCTTGCCGAACCGGGAGAATTTACTTGGGATGCCGCCGACGGCTCGCTGTTTGTCAGCCGCGTTTACCTGCTCCGCGATGGCGAATTGGTCGATATTTTCGAAAGCAACACGCAGCTCTATCCGGGAGTTCCAAACGAATGGATTTTGCAGCACGAATTGGATTACGCCGACCGCGATTTGATGATGAAGGACGCCGACGCTGATGCCTTCACCAACGAGGAGGAATTCCGGGCGGGATCCAACCCGCGTGACCCTGAATCCAAACCCCCTCTTTGGTCCAAGCTCCGTCTGGCTTCCTACGAAAAGATACCTTTCCGCATCAAATTTATGGGCGCGCCCAGCTCGAAGCCTTGGGATTTGCCGGAAGGCTCCAAATCCTTCCCGGCAGACACGCTCTTCGCCATCGCCAATCCCACCGACTCCAATGAGCCCACCCAGTTTCTCAAGATCGGAGATAAGATCAAAGGAACAGAGCTGAAAATTATCGAGGCCATTCCAAAAATGACCAAAAACCGCATTGGGGCGGATATCGATGTCTCCGAGCTTGTGGTTCAAGATCTTGGAACTAGCGACAAAATTGTCCTGACAGCCGAAAAGGAAGTGGACTCGCCCTACTCCTACGCAATTTTTAACTATGCCGTGACAGGCGAAGATATTCGGGTTGAAAAGGGCAAGACATTTCCCCTGCCGCCCGGTCGTGACTCCTACAAACTCATTGACGCAGATGCCACGGGGGCGGTAATAGAGTCCGTATCTGTTCCGGGTGAGCGTCATACGGTGCCACCGGCTTCGGCCCAGACAGCACCAGCCCCGGAATCTCTGCCGTCCCCATGACCACCGTGACCAAGTCCCGATCCCACCAGCGGCTGGGTGCACTCAAGCAGCGTTTCGTCTGTGCAATCCTGGTTTTCACTGCCTCGCCGGCGTTGTTGAATGCAGGCGGCACGTCGGGCCCGGCCCCTGCATCCGGTGTCGAGGCCCAGGCAGAATTGGAAATTGCCAAGCGCATGAAGCTTGCGGAGGACTATGCACCCCAAGCCATGCAGAGGGGCTCCGTGGCGCTGATGGAGCGCGACTACGAGACGGCCTACGCTCAATACAAAGCGGCGGTGGATGCGCTTCCCGATGCTCCCCGTGTTCGCGACCTGCGCACCACGGCAATGGACGGATTCTCCAAAGCATGCATGGGCTTGGCCGAGCAGCGCATTGCCGAGGGAAGATGGGAAGATGCGAAAGAAACCGCGCAAAAGCTCCTCGAATACAATCCGAACTACAAACCAGGCCAGCGGTTGCTGGCCCGCCTCGAAGCTCCCGACTATTTCAACAAAACGGTAACCCCCGGCCAGGTGGCGAAGGTCGAGGAGGTCAAGCAGCTCCTCGTCGAAGCCCAAGGCCTCTATGATTCAGGACGCTTCGACGAGGCAACCGCGCGCTACGAATCTGTCCTGCGTCTAGACAGATACAACGTCGCGGCGCGCCGCGGCATGGAACAGGTCAATGTGGCCAAGATGCGCGTCGCAGATACTGCTTACAGCGAAACGCGCGCCGGCATGATCACCCAAGTGGACAAGGCGTGGGAAACGCCGGTCAAGCGGGTGGATCTCGGGCCGGCCGCAGTCATCGAGCAGCCCGTCCTCACAACCCGAGGCACGCAGTCCCTTAACCGCAAGCTCGACGAAATTATAGTGCCGAGGATCAACTTCACCGATGCTACCGTTCGCGAGGCTGTCGAATATCTGCGGCAACGATCGGCTTCCCTCGATACCGGGGCTGTTGATGCCGCGGATCGCGGCGTCAATATTGTGCTAAAACTCGACGCGGCAGCCGCTTCGCAGACCATCACCATCGACCTCTCGAACATCCCGCTAAGGGAAGCGCTCGATTACATCACACGCTTGGCTAACCTCAAAATAAAGGTGGAGCCATACGCGGTGCTGATCGTGCCGCTTTCCGAGCCGACGGACACCCTCCTGACAAAGGAATACCGCGTGCCGCCTGATTTTCTCACCAGCATGCCGTCGGGCAGCGGCGCACCTGCTGACACCGCCGGAGGCACTGCGGGCAGCAGCACGGCGAAGGCTTTCCTGGAGTCGCAGGGAGTCCTGTTTCCCGCCGGAGCCAGCGCGAACTTCCTTGCCAGCAGCAGTCGCCTCATCGTGCGCAACACCCAAGAGAATCTGGACCTCGTCGATGCGCTCGTCGAAAACGCAGCGGGAACGGTCCCATCTCAGGTCGAGATCGAATCCAAATTCGTCGAGATCACCCAAAATAACCTCAAAGAACTCGGCTTCGATTGGCTGTTGGGGCAGTTCGCTTTACCCGGCGGCTCCGGCATTTTTGCCGGCGGCGGCACCACGGGCAACCAGTTCAACACCGTCGATCCCAGCACTCCGGGAGCCGCGCCGTATTACCCCTTTTTGAACCCGGGAGGCACGCCAGTCGGGCAAAATCCCTTGACCGCAGGCAACCGCACCGGACAAGCAGCCATTTCCGCCAGTGCTCTGGATGCGCTCCTCTTCGGCTCTCCCGTAGGGCCAGCCGCCGGCGTTCTTTCTCTGGCCGGTGTGTTTACCAACCCTCAGTTTCAGGTTGTTCTGCGCGCACTCAACCAAAAGAAAGGTGTGGATGTTCTATCCGCGCCGAAGGTTACGACCAAGAGCGGACTGTCCGCCAACATCGAGATTGTCCGCGAGTTTCGCTATCCCTCGCTTTACACTCCTCCGGAGGTTCCGCAGGATCAGAATTCCGGCCCCCAGCCTGTGTCGCCGGCCACCCCGACCGAATTCACCATGAAACCCACAGGAGTTCGGCTGGAGGTCCAGCCGAACGTTGGTGCGGACAACTACACCATCGACCTGCGCCTGCTTCCTGAAATAACCGAATTCGACGGCTTCGTGAATTACGGTTCACCCATTCTCAGCCAAGGAGCGGTGCTCACGGAAAACGAGATCAAGTATCCTGTCTTTTCAACGCGCAAGGTTGAAACCTCGGTGAGCATTTATGACGGCCAGACCGTTGTTCTCGGCGGCTTGATCCGCGAAGACATCCAAAAAGTGAACGACAAAACGCCTCTCCTCGGCGACATCCCGATGGCTGGTGCGCTTTTCCGCTCGCAAGCCGACCAGCACATCAAGCGCAATCTCATCATTTTCGTCACGGCCACTTTGATGGATCCGGCTGGCCAGCCGCTTGCCGCGGCCAAGGACGCCGCCCTCACGGATGAAGAAATCCCGCTCGATTCCACGGCTCCGCTGCCGCCTGTCGAACAGGCCCCTTACTTGAAATGACCACGCTGCGCTTAGCCATCTCGTTGTCCGCCGTGTTGATTGCAGCGGGCCCGATAACTTCCTTGGCAGGAACCGGAGCAGAATCTTATTCCGGCGGGCTCGAGGCCGGCGCCGAACGGGAAATTATTCGCCGGCAGGAAAACGCCGTCCTCTCGGAAGAAAAGCTCCGCGAGGGAGATGCCAAGCTCAAGGCCGGCAATGTCGAAGGCGCCTACCTTGCATACAAGGAGGCAGTCAACCTTGCAGCCGATGGCGATCCAACCAAGGGCCTGCACGCCCGCGCCCTCTCCCGCTTTTGCTCTACCGCCGTTCGCTATGCGGAATATCTCGTCAGTCAGGGGGAATATGCAAAAGCCGAAGCCGTGGCGCGCGAGGTGCTCGAGCCGGCGTATAACCCGGACTACCGGCCAGCTGCGCTGTTCCTTTCGCGCCTCGAACAACCGGACTACTTCAACAAAACGATCACACCCGAGTTTGCCGAGGACCGTTCAAAGGTCGAACAATTGCTCATTGAAGCCAACGGCTTTTACGACTCCGGACGCTATGACATGGCTTTGAAGCGTTATGAGCAGGTGCTTTCCGCGGACAAATACAATGCCGCGGCGATGCGCGGAATGGAACAAGTTGAACTCGGCAAGCAACGCTACTACGACAGCGCTTACAACGACACCCGCTCACGCATGCTGTGGGAAGTTGACAAAGCCTGGGAGCGCCCCAGGCGCAAGTTCGTGGAGGCGCGCACCACCGACTCCACGGCGCTGCAGGAGGAGAAGCGTGGCACGGAAATGATGCTGGCCAAATTGAACCGGATCATCGTGCCCCGCATCGACTTCAAAGATGCCACTGTCCGCCAGGCCATCGGCTTCCTGCAGCAACGAAGCCGCGATCTCGACACGGGCGAAGCGGATGCCGAGCGTCGCGGGGTCAATATCGTCCTGAAGTTGCCGACTACGCCGCCAGTCACCACGCCCGCGGCAGGGGCGGAGGGAGAGGAAGCAGCGGCACCCCCTGCACCTGCCGGCGACGGCAGGATCAACCTCAGCCTCAGCAACGTTCCGCTCTATGAAGCGCTGCGCTACGTTGCGACCTTGGCCGGCCTCAAAGTGAAAGTGGAGCCTTTCGCTGTCTCTATCGTGCCCCTGTCTGAACCAACTGATACCCTCGAGCAAAGGGAGTTCAAAGTTCCGCCCGGTTTCATTCCGAGTAACGCGCTCACTGCCACCGCCGAGGAGCAAGCCGCAGCCCCGGGCCGCAGCGATGTTCCCGTCACCGGAGCTTCCCGTCTCTCTGCGCGCCAAAGTGCCCGGCAGTTCCTCGAGTCTCAAGGTGTGGAGTTTCCGCCCGGCGCGAGTGCAAACTTCATAGCGGGAAGCAGCCGGCTGGTGGTGCGAAATACCGCGCCGAATCTGGATCTCATCGAATCTCTCGTCGATGCCGCCATGGCCGAACAACCGACCCAAGTCGAGATCGAGTCGAAGTTTGTCGAGGTGTCCCAGAATAATTTGAAAGAACTCGGCTTCGATTGGGCTCTTGGTCCCTTCAGCATTCCCGGCTCAGACGCCGTGTTCGGGAGCGGCGGCACCACGATCAACGACCCCACCGGAACGTGGCCGTTTGTCAATCCGGCCACTGGCACCCCGATTGGCACAGACAGCGTCACCAGCGGTATCCGGTCCGGCACGGGTCTGAGTCCCGGGAGCGCAGTAAGCGCGAACTCGATCGACGCCCTCCTTTCACAAAGTATCTCCGGCCGCAACTTAACCGCACCGGCGCCGGGCATTTTTTCGATATCGGGTGTTTTCACCAATCCCCAGTTCCAGATGGTGATCCGTGCGCTCAACCAGAAGAAGGGCGTGGATCTTATGGCTGCACCCAAGGTCACGACCAAAAGCCAGCAGAAGGCGCGGATCCAAATCACACGCGAATTCCCCTACCCGGAAACTTTCACACCGCCCGATGTCCCCAACCAGGTCGGGAACAATAATAACAATGCAATTGTTGGCCAAGCACAGGCGGATCCGATCGTGACTCCAGCTTTTCCCGAGACAATGACGACGCGGGAGCTTGGCGTGATCCTGGAAGTCACGCCACAGGTCGGCCCCGATGGCTATACCATCGATCTCAACTTGAGTCCCCAAGTAGTCGACTTTGACGGCTTTGTGAACTACGGATCTCCGATCTACATGGTTAGAAACAGGGTCATTGGCCAAGTGATTGACAATACCGTCCCGGGTCTTCCGGTGTTGAGGAATCTCTTTGCTGTTGATCGCTCGCTGATGACTGAAAATGTCATCAACCAGCCGATCTTCAGCGTTCGCAAAGTGACCACCAACGTGAGCATCTGGGACGGCCAGACGGTGGCCTTGGGCGGCTTAATTCGCGAAGACGTTCAAAAAGTGAACGACAAGGTGCCTATCCTCGGCGACATTCCTTTGGCCGGCGTTGCGTTTCGGTCCGAGGTCGATCAAAAGATCAAAAAAAATCTGATCATATTTGTCACGGCGCGCCTGATGGACGCCGCCGGCCAGTTGTTGCGGCCGGAAGATGATTCGGACCAGGAAGAAATCGTCGACCCTCTTGGGTTGCCCAAAGATTTGAAAAAGCCAAGCATGTCGGCCAAAGGATTCCGCCAGAAATAAGTCCGCGGGACGGCTCTTTTGCTGAGTCGGTGCATTAGTCCCGAGTCGCCGCACTATATCCATTTTCTATCTGCATAACCATGATTCTCGCGGTCACGGGAGGAATTGCATCGGGCAAGTCCGCTTTTTCGCACGCTCTTGCGGCTATTCAGCCCTTCGTGTGCTTCGACGCCGACGCCTTTGTTCATGAATTGCTTTCGTTGAATCAATCCGTCATTTCAGAAATTCGCGCGGCATTCGGCGATCGTGCCCTGGCGCCGGACGGAACAATCGATCGGCATGCCCTGCGCAGCAGAGTATTCGCCGACGTCGAGGCTCGAAAACGCCTCGAAACAATCATTCATCCCCGAGTGCATCGCCGCTGGCAGCAACTGCGGTCCGAATGCCTGGCCGAAGGACGCGACTTTCTTGCTGACATCCCCCTGCTCTTCGAAGTCGGGGCGCAGGAATGTTTCGATGCTTCCGTTGTTGTCGGTGCATCACCCTCGGTCCAACTCGAGCGGCTTTCCGGGCGGGGTCTTACCCGTGAGCAGGCGCAGGCCATGATCGCGAGCCAATGGCCTTTGGCGGATAAACTGGCCCTCGCCACGGTCGTGGTTTGGAACGATGGTTGCCATCCTCGGCTCGAGCATCAGGCGGCGCTCTTGGCCCTTCGTCTGGGTCTGCCACAACGATGAAAAGCGCGACCGCCACCACGCAACCGAACCAGTCTCTGGCCTGCCTTCCGTCGGACGCCAGCCAAGTGGCCGGTGCCGCACTGGACTTGGACTTGCTACAAGCGCTGTCCCACGCGCAGCTGGCCGAGTTGCTGGCAAGATACTCGATGCGCGTGCGCCCAGACGGCACCAAGAGACACCTGGTTTTCGACCTTTGCCGCTTTTACCTGGCTGGCGGCGCGAGCATTTCGTGCCGCGGCATGATCGAGGATGTCGGCGACCATGCCATGTTGCGCTGGCCTCGTTACAATTTCGCTGCCGGCCCGGACGACGTCTTCGTATCAATAGGACTTGTGCGAGACCACGGACTGCAGACCGGACTGGAGATTTCCGGGGTCTTGCGCACACCGGGAGATCGCGACCGCTACTGCGGCTTGGCGGCAATCACCGACATCGAAAGAGTGCCGCTTGCCGAATGGAAGCCGCCCATTCCTTTTGACAAACTTACTCCCCTTTTTCCGCAGGAACGCATCCTGCTGGAACCCGTCAAAGACCCGGCCCTCACCACGCGCGCAGTCGATCTTATCGCGCCGCTCGGGAAGGGTCAGCGCGCGCTCATCGTCGCCCCCCCGCGCACAGGCAAAACCATTCTCATGAAGGACATGGCGCAGGCAATCCGGGCGACGTCGCCCGACGTGCGCTTGATACTTTTGCTGGTCGATGAGCGCCCCGAGGAAGTGACGGATCTCCGCCGGTCGATTGACGCGGACATCTACAGTTCCACCTTCGACGAGTCGCCGCAGAGGCACACCCAATTGGCCGAGTTTGTCATCGAACGGGCCAAGCGGCTTGTCGAACAGCGGCGCGATGTCGTGATCCTTCTCGACAGCATCACCCGTCTGGCTCGCGGATTCAACAACCTCCAGCCCGGCAAAGGGCGGATCATGTCGGGAGGCGTGGATACCAAGGCATTGATGAAGCCCAAAAAGTTCTTCGGCGCGGCACGCAACACCGAGGAGGGAGGAAGCCTCACCATCGTCGCAACGGCCCTTATCGAAACCCAGAGCCGGATGGACGACCTGATTTTCGAGGAGTTCAAGGGCACCGGAAACATGGAAATCCATCTCGACCGCACGATCGCCGACCAACGGATATTCCCCGCCATTCACGTGACCAAGTCCGCCACGCGCCGCGAGGAAAACCTTTACCACCCCGACGAATTGTCGCGTGTCGTCGTCTTGCGCAAGCAACTCAACGAGTTGCCTGCTGTCGAGGCCATGGAAACCTTGGTGCGGAACCTGCAGCGCACGAAAACCAATGCCGAGCTCCTGCTTGGCGGACTCCGTTGAGCCATGGACACGCACGGCGCCGCAGACGCGAACTTCGCGCGGCAGATGAATCCGCTGGAACAGCGCATGGGATACAAGTTCCGCAACTCATTGCTGCTTGCGGAAGCACTCACCCACCCCAGTCTGTCTTTCGAGCGCAAAACATTCCACTTCGACAACCAGCGGCTTGAATTTCTCGGCGATGCCGTGCTGCAGCTGATCATCACGCACCACCTCTACCGCCTTTTTCCTGCGTTCAGTGAGGGGCAGCTGACAAAACTTCGCTCGCGAATCGTCTCACGCGAAGGCCTCAAAAAGCATGCGCTCGCACTCCGGCTCGGCGACTACCTCATGCTCGGCCGTGGCGAGGAAGCAAGCAAAGGCCGCGAGCGTGCGTCCACCTTGGCGGACGCGTTCGAGGCGCTGGTTGGGGCCATCTATTTGGACAGCGATTTGGAAACCGCCCGGCGTTTCGTTCTCAAGGTTGCATCGACCGAGCTTGGTGCCCTCGCCCGCGAACCTGCCGAGCACAATCCCAAGGGCGAATTGCAGGAGATTATCCAGGCGATTTCGCCCGTCAGCCCCGCCTACGAGGTTGTTTCCGAGACCGGTCCGGACCACCAAAAAGAGTTCGTTTGCCGCGTCATGTGGGAAGGGCGGGAACTCGGCCGCGGTTGCGGCCAGAGTAAGAAGCAGGCAGAGATCAACGCCGCTGCCGCGGCGTTGCAGCACAGAGCTTGGGAAGCGAGGGGTTGACCGGATCGTTTTCCTTCCGCTTCTCCGTCCGCGCGGTTGACACCGCTGCCGCCGCTTGGGAGAAAAAGCGGTGACAAAATTGCATTTCACGAAAATGAATGGTGCGGGCAATGACTTCGTCATGCTCGACAACCGGGATCGCCGGATTGTCCTCACCGACAGTCAGATCGCACGTCTTTGCGATCGCCACCGCGGCATCGGGGCCGACGGCCTTCTGATGGTTGAGCCGGCGGAAGGCAATGCCGACTGGCGGATGCGCTACTACAATGCCGACGGTGCTGAGGTGGAAATGTGCGGCAACGGAGCGCGCTGTTTCGCCAGATTCGCACACCGCATTGCCCAGTCCGCCGCCAACACTGTGAGCTTCGAAACGCCCGCAGGCCTTATTTCAGCCGATCTTGCCGGCGACAGTGTATCGCTTGCGATGAGCGCGCCCGGCCCGCTTGCCGAGGGCGTCGAACTCGATGCCGCGGGGGAAAAGCTGGTTGTTTATTCCATCAACACGGGAGTTCCGCACGCGGTTGTTTTGGTGGACGACATCGAGGATGTGGACTTGAAAAAGCTCGGTCCCGCCCTCCGCCATCACCACCACTTCCAGCCGCGCGGCACCAATGCCAATTTCGTTCGCCAGCTCGGGCCCCAGGATCTGGCCATCCGCACTTACGAGCGCGGGGTCGAGGATGAAACGCTCGCCTGTGGAACCGGCGTGGTGGCCAGCGCCCTCACGGTTGCCGTGCTTGCCGGAGCCGAATCCCCGATTCGCGTCCGGGTCAGGGGTGGCGACACGCTTGTGGTTGCTTTCCGGCGCAACGCCGATGGCTTCTCCGACGTGGTTTTGACGGGTCCGGCCGATTTTGTCTTTGAAGGCGACATCGCCGTCTAGTTCACTGATCCGATGTTTGCAGGAACCCACACAGCCCTCGTCACGCCGTTCCGCGACGGCTCGGTCGATTACGAGTCCTTTGGTGAGTTGATCGAGGCCCAGATCGCGGGGGGCGTGGATGGAGTTGTGCCTGTCGGCACCACGGGCGAATCGCCCACGCTATCCCACGAGGAACACCGCGACGTCGTCAAAGCTGCGGTCGCGACCGCGAGTGGCCGCGTCAAAGTGATTGCCGGCACGGGGTCCAACTCGACTGACGAGGCAGTCAGCCTTACCCGCGATGCGGAGCAAGCCGGAGCGGATGCCGTCCTGGTCGTTGCACCCTACTACAACAAGCCCTCGCCGGAGGGGCTTTACCGACATTTCAGGGCCGTCGCCGGCGCTACCAAGCTTCCCCTTGTCCTCTACAGTATTCCCGGACGCTGCGGCATCGAGATCGGAGTTCCCGTGGTTGCCCGCTTGGCGGAAGAATGTCCGAACATCGTGGCAATCAAAGAAGCTGGCGGCTCGGTTGAGAGGGTAAGCCAGTTGCGGCAATCTCTCCCGGACGCGTTCGAAATCCTGTCCGGCGACGATTCGCTGACATTGCCATTCATGTCGGTCGGCGCAGTCGGAGTGGTGAGTGTCGCCTCGAATCTTGTCCCGGCCCCCGTTGCCGATCTTGTCCGTGCCGCGCGTGCGGGCCAGATGCACCAGGCCGCGGCAATCCACCGGCGGCTTTACCCGTTGTTCAAAAACCTTTTCATCGAGAGCAATCCCTCGCCGGTCAAGTATGCGCTCTCGCTGACATCCGGCTTCTCACCCGCATTGCGGCTTCCGCTCGTGGAAATGTCCGCCGACAACCAAGCGATCGTCCGGAAGACTCTCGAAGATCTCGGTCTGCTTTCATGAAGCCGCCTCTGCGTCTCTGCATTTATGGATCCAAAGGCCGGATGGGCCGGGCGCTGATCTGCTGCGCTGAAGAAGACCCTGCCCTGAATGTGGTAGCGGAAGTCGATGCTGGCGATGACTTCGCCGACGCGTTGCGCGTTTGTGATGCGGTCATCGACTTCTCCGCCACGCATGTAACCCCGCAGGTGGCGCGCGATTGTGCGGCCGCGGGCAAGACCCTCGTTATCGGGACCACGGGTCACGAGCAGAAGGATCGCGAACAAATTCAGCTCGCGGCGAAACAAATCCCGCTGGTTTTCTCGCCCAACTACAGTGTGGGTGTGAATGCTTTGTTCTGGCTCACGCGCAAAGCCGCGGAAATTCTCGGGCCCGGCTTCGACTTGGAAGTTGTGGAAATGCATCATCGCCTCAAAAAAGATGCTCCGTCAGGCACTGCGCGCCGCCTCGCGGAAATTCTGGCCGGGGTTCGCGATCTCGACTACGCGGAAGCGGCGCGGCATGGCCGCGCCGGAATCGTCGGTGAGCGCACAGACTCCGAAATCGGGGTGCATGCCCTGCGCGGAGGTGATGTCGTCGGAGATCACACGGTCATTTTTGCGGCACCCGGCGAAAGACTGGAACTCGTGCACAAAGCTTCGAGCCGCGATACGTTTGCCCGCGGGGCACTGCGCGCCGCAAAGTGGGCGTCTAACCAGCCGCCGGGCCTCTACGACATGCAGGATGTTCTCGGTCTCAAGTAGCCGGTCCGGCCCCCATTCCCGGCGCCGCCCTACTTGAGCATTCTGCGAAAATCTTTGGGCTTGTGCACAAGAAGCGATTTTCCCCTGCGCACTGCATCATGCCTCAAGACCTCTTTGCTGCGGGCAAGGTCCGCGGGAACGTGCAGGCCTTGGTCTTGCAGCCAACTTTCGGCGAGGCAGACATCTTGAATTTCTCCGAGGATTTCGCCCAGTCGGTCAACACGAGCGGTGAATCGCGCGAGCCTTGCCCGTCCGCCGAGATATTCGCACTGGTATAGCAGGCGCTTCAGCCTTCGTCGCCATTCGTGGAATGCGGTGTCAGACGCGTTCTTCCGCCGTGCCTGCTTCCATGCGTTGCGCGCCGCGCGGTAGGTTCCCGTTGCGCGATCGGCGATGCCTTCCCAATCCGCGGCTTGCCATCCTGAAAAGCGCCCAATCTCCAGGAGTGCCGCCAGCACTCGGTTTGCCGCCGCCTTAAGGTCGGGTTTGGGTGGCTTGAGCAGCTGCGAACCTCTGCCGGGCGCGTATTTTTCCGCCAAAGCACCGACAATCGTTGCGTCTCGTGTCGGCGCAAAAATGTCTTTGAGTTCGCCGCACGGACGCAGGAAATCTTCGCGCCACAAAGAGGCATGAGGCACCAATCGCGAAAGGGATTGCAGACGTTTCACCCGCGTGCGGATCAAATGTGCTTTGCCGCAAGGGTCATCGTCAAAAGTCTCCACGGCCCGCCGCGCCTCCCTGAGAAGTTTCACCATGGACGAACGAAGGAGGCTGCCGGGTTTCTGGCGGGGGCGGGCCATAGCAACTGGCATCATCGACCCGGCGTTCTCATGCAGCAAGTGGAACCGCTGAAGCTGCCTCTTGGAAGCGCAGCCAGTCCTTAACTAGCGCACCTGCGCCGCGTCCTCATGTTTGGGGCCACCATGATGCGGTCCGCGTTTCGCCACAGGCTGCAGCGCCAAAAAAAGTATGATCGCGAGTCCTGTTCCGAACCCGGCCACCAGCGGCCACGAATGCCTTCTGGCCGCCACTTGCCAGAGCCAACGCCAGTGGAGCGCAAGGTGCGAGACGATCAGAACCAGAAAGACATATGACAGCCATGTGTGCAGCCAGCCCCAGTCGTGACGTCCCCACCCCATGGCTGCGAGTCCGGCCCCGCCGCGTGACCCGGGCGGAAGGCGGAAGGCGAGCAGAAGACCCGTTCCAGACATTCCGCAAAAAACAAGCCACAGCAAGATGTTCAGCACCCGGGGCAACGTCGAACGCGAAACATGAGGCCGCCCCCCTGAAGGGGCATCAGCCGACACCTTCATATTTTTAAACGTAACGCACTTGCCGCGATTTGGCGAGGCCGCGGCGACATTGCCATTGACCTCGCACAGCCCTGAAATCATAAACCTTTCCTCACTCGTGACGTCTCTGCACATGCGCCCGAAGCCCCGTAAAAAGCACAAGCGCAGCGCGGGCAGCCCCAGACTGGCGGCTTTGCCGATGGAGAAGATGAAAAAGTCATGGGCGCACGCACTCGCCCGGATTCCCGGTGCTGGTCTCAAAGGAAAACTTTTCCCCAAGAACGTTCTCGGAACGCTCATGCACAACGGGGAAATTTTCGGCCCGTTTCTCGATTACTGGGTGGGCTGCAAGCTGCACATGGGGCTTACGGTCCGCGAGCAAGAGCTCATCATACTGCGCATGGCTGTTCTTTACCGATGCGAGTATGTCTGGAAGCACCACGTGCCGGTCGCCCGCGAATTCGGTGTCCAGCCGGCCGAACTTGCAGCGGTGAGGAGCGGCAAGTTCGGCCGTGTTTTCCCGCCGAAAGAGCGCGGGCTGCTTCTTCTCACGGATGAACTCGTCGAGCATCGCACGATCCGCGCCGGCGTTTGGCGGCGCTGGCAAGATGCACTCACCCCGGCGCAGTGGATCGCCCTGGTCAGTCTGGTTTCCCAATACGTCCTCTTTGCACTGACAAACAACGCGTTTGCCGTGCGTATTGAAAGGCCCCTGCGCAAAATACCCGGACTGTAGTCGCCGCGTCATGCAAAGCCCCGAAGACAAGCAAAACGCCGACCGGCCGTCGTCCGATGTTCTGGGCCAACTATTGCCCGCCGAAAGACAGGAGCTGTTGGCGCATCTCGAACCTCGCGAATTTCCCGCTGGAGCTTGCATCATGCGTCAAGGCGGCGAAGGCGACGGCTGTTATTTGATCCGCGGGGGAACGGCACGGGTCGAGTTGGCCCAGGAATCCGGCGGCCGCACGATTGTTCTCGGCTATCTCGGCCCCGGCGAGCTTGTCGGGGAGATGTCGCTGGCGGGTGTGCCCAGACGATCCGCTAGCGTTTACGCGGAGGACCATGTTTCCGTGCACTGGCTTTCCAAGAAAGCTTACACCGCGCTGGGGAAAACATCCCCGGCCGCCGCCTTGGCCTTCTCGCGGATCATCGCGCGCGACATGGCTCGCAAAATGCACGATACCAACGAGAGATTGCTCAGCTACGTTTCGCCGGAGACCACGGCATCGGAGGCGGAGAATCTCGTGGCTCGCGCCGTCGCCGGCCACAGCCCTTTCGCTTCTTCGTGGGCCGAGGAGTTCCTCTCCACCGTCCCCACGGAAAAGGAAATCGTCGATGAGTTCGTCGCGTCGGGGATGGACACGTTCTGCCTCGTGGCGGACTCGGTTTTCGCCACCATGGACCAATACATCTCCGACCTTGCTAGCGCGGGAAAAGTGAACCGCTGGGTCGTCCCGTCCGAACGATCCATTCCCGCGGTCGCCGTCGGGCGCTGGTTGGCGACAGGCAAACTCACCGTCATGTCCATGCAGAACAGCGGATTCACAAATGCCATGGATTATCTGCGCACGGTAATGCTGGTCCATCGCGTCCCCGGTTTGGTGATATCCAGTTGGCGCGGGTTCGATGCCCTGCTTGATGACAGCGAACCCCACATCCTTGTGGGCGACGTGACCGATGCGGACAACCGCAACACCTTGGGCGAAGAGCATGTTTTCGGCCAAAGGAGCGGAGTCGGCCTGCTGCGCGACTTGCGGGAAGCGATCGAGGACGCGAAACGTGGAAATCTTTCGTGCCTTCGCATTTCGCCGCCGGGGTTCTCCAGAAATTATTCTTTGAAACGCGTCGCCGACAATATCGTCCCTTACCTCGACCCGGGAAGTTACGAGGCAATCACGGCCCGAAAAGGAAAGCCTTTCGCCGATGTTCAAAAAGAGCCGCTCATCAGTCGTGAGGACGCGCTCTGCAACATCCATGCACAAATGACGCACCTCGATCCTTTCTACATCGTGGGAAACGGGTTCAATCCGCGCGCGATGCAGGGTCTGCGCCTGACGGAATACACCTTTGAAAATGCCGGCGGAATGGGCAGCACCCTGGCGATTGCTTGGGGCGCGGCAAAATCGAACCCCGACCAAGTCTTCGTTGCCATCGACGGCGACCAGAACGCGGTGATGAACGAGATGGAAAAAGTCCTTTCGTCGGATTACCCGGAAAATCTTTATTGGTTCATCTTGAACAATGGCACGGGCGAATCCGTTGGACCTTCCGTGAGCCTGCCGCTTTCCCCCTGGCATTACCAACTCGCGCACGTCATCAACACCAAGAACCAAGAACCGGGGAGCTTCAAGCACAGCCGGATCAATGCCTCCGGCCTGAAATTTGCGAGCCCTGAGGCGTCGGCTATCGCGCAGCAGATCGGAAATCTCCCCGCCCAAGCACACGTTGCGCGTCAGTTGCTAAAAAGCATGGACTCGCAGCGCAGAAAGCGCTGAATCCAGTGGTCTGCTGATGGGGCGACCGAGCGCCCGAAGACTATTAGGCCGGCTAATAGTTTGCCCAGGCCGGAAAGGTCGTTTAAAAGAGTGGAATACGAGTCTTCGCAACCGGGCAAATCACTCCAAAACTTATGAAGAAATCATCAAAGTTGGTAAACGAAGTGCTCGATGTGGTTGCGCACCGGAACGCGGGTGAACCCGAGTTCCTGCAGGCGGTCAACGAGGTGCTGGACTCGCTGGGCCCCGTGCTCGAGCAATGCCCGCAATACGCGGAAGCCGGGATTCTTTTTCGCATCGTTGAGCCGGAACGACAGATCATATTCCGTGTGCCGTGGGTCGACGACCAGGGCCGTGTGCAGGTCAATCGCGGCTTCCGCGTGCAGTTCAGCAGCGCGATCGGACCTTACAAGGGTGGACTCCGTTTCCACCCGAGCGTGAATATCGGCATCCTCAAATTCCTTGGATTCGAGCAAGTGTTCAAAAATTCCCTCACCTCGCTTCCGATGGGCGGGGGAAAAGGCGGCTCCGATTTCGACCCGAAAGGCAAGTCGGATGCCGAAGTCATGCGTTTCTGCCAGAGTTTCATGAGCGAACTTTTTCGCCACATAGGAGCCGACACCGACGTTCCGGCGGGTGATATCGGCGTCGGTGCGCGAGAGATCGGATTCCTGTTCGGCCAATACAAACGCCTGCGCAACGAATTTACCGGTGTGCTCACCGGCAAAAGCTTGAATTGGGGCGGCTCGCTCATCCGCCCGGAGGCAACCGGCTACGGCGCGGTCTATTTCGCCCAAGAAATGCTCGCCACACGAAACCGCTCGCTGGAAGGACTCCGCTGCGCGATATCCGGTTCCGGCAATGTCGCACAATTCACTGCGGAAAAGCTCCTCCAATTGGGCGCCGTCCCCGTGAGCCTCTCCGACTCCCACGGCACGGTCTATGACAAAGACGGCATCAACCGCGAAAAGCTGGACTTCGTCATGCACCTCAAAAACGTCCGTCGCGGGCGCATCCGCGAATATGCCGAGAAGTTCGGGGCGGAGTTCCGGGCCGACCGCAACCCGTGGTCGATCCCCTGCGACTGCGCTTTCCCGTCGGCTACGCAGAACGAGTTGGACGAGGAAGACGCCAAAACCCTGCTGAAAAACGGCTGCACCGTTGTCTCCGAGGGCGCCAACATGCCTTCAACGCCGGCGGCCGTGGAGCAATTTCTCAAGGCAAAAATCCTCTACGGTCCGGGCAAGGCTGCCAACGCCGGGGGCGTCGCCACTTCCGGTTTGGAAATGTCCCAAAACTCCATGCGCCTGCGATGGAGCCGCGAAGAAGTGGATGGCCGGCTGCGTGAGATCATGAAAAACATCCATGCTGCCTGCGTCGAGACGGCCGGCCGGTTCGGGCTCGAGGGCAATTACGTCGCGGGCGCGAACATTGCCGGCTTTACCAAAGTTGCCGACTCCATGCTCGACCAAGGGGTCGTTTAGCAAAACTACCGGAAACGGACCAAAGATGACCGCGGGTTCCGGAGATTCCCCTCCTCCCGCTGCCACCACCGGTCTGCCAGGACTTGACGCCGTGCTCCACGGCATCCGGCCCGGTGACAACATTGTCTGGGGCGTGGACTGCATCGAGGACTATGCCCGGTTGGTCCAGCCCTACGAAAAGGCCGCGCGCGAGGCAGGCCGGCGGGTCGTTTACTTCCGGTTTGCCCGCCACGCCCCGCTTTTTCCCGGAACTTATCCGATCCGCGTGCATGAGATCGATCCGACGCCCGGCTTTGAGCACTTTGTGCGCGAGGTGCATCGCATCATTGAGGACTGCGGCCCCGGCACGGTTTACATTTTCGACTCGCTGAGCAGCCTTGCCGACGCATGGTTCTCCGACCAGGCGCTTGGCAATTTTTTCGTCCTCACGTGTCCGAGGCTTTTCGACCTGCATACCGTCACCTACTTCGCCATCGAGCGCGACCGGCACTCGATCCATGCCATCGAGCCGATCCGCAGGACCACGCAATTCTTTCTCGAGGTGTTCACGCAGGACGGAGGCTTCTATATCCGCCCGATCAAGGTCCAATATCGCTCGCAGGATGTGATGGACACGCTTCATGTGGAGCAGCAGGGCGGCGAGTTTGTCCCGGTGGAGGAAAGCGCCGTGCTCGCCCGCATCCTTTCGAAAACCCGCTGGCCGCGGCTCATGCGCAACAGGCGCTCCGGCTACTGGGACGGTATGTATCAGGAAATGGACCGCCTCATTGCCGGCCGAGCAACCGGCATCAGTTCCCCCGCCGAGGAAGCCGCGCTCCTGCACAAGGTCCGTGCCGCATTCCGCGTGCACCGCTCGGGCATCGCGGCACTGGTGGAAAAATGGCTCGGGCTCGAGGACTTCCAATCTATCCGGCAGCGCATGATCGGCATCGGCTCGATCGGAGGCAAAGCTTTGGGAATGCTGGTCTCGCGCAGCATCCTGCGCGAGCGCGAACCCGATGTCGCCGCGAGGCTCGAGGTCCACGACTCGTTTTTTGTCGGCGCGGAGGTCTTTGTCACCTTTCTCGTGCGCAACGGCGTCTGGTGGATACGCGAACGCCAAAAAAGCGGCCAAGGCACGGCTGAAGAACTCGAGGATGGGCGTCGCCGGATCCTCACGGGGGTCTTCCCGCCCGATGTGTTGCTCCAATTCGAGGGCATGCTCGACTACTTCGGCGAGCGCCCCTGTATCGTGAGATCCAGCTCGATCCTCGAGGATGCGCGCGGCAACGCCTTTTCCGGAAAATACGAGAGCGTGTTCCTTGCGAACCGAGGTTCGCGCGAGGAACGCTTGGAGGCTCTGCTCCACGCGGTGCGCGAGGTTTATGCGAGCGTGCTGGATCCGGACGCCATCCTTTACCGCAAAGCTCGCAATCTTCTTGCCAGCGAGGAGCGCATGGCCCTGCTGATCATGCGCGTGTCCGGGCGGCAACGCGGATCCTTCTTTTTTCCGCAGGCGGCGGGAGTCGGGCTTTCCTACAACCCATGGTCGTGGCATCCCGACATCGATCCGGAAGCCGGCGTCGTGCGCTTGGTCTTCGGCTTGGGAACGCGCGCCGTGGACCGGGCCGACGATGACTACACGAGGCTGGTGAGTCTTTCCGCCCCGCTCCGCCGCCCGGAAACTTCGCTCGACGAGCAGCGGGACCATTCCCAGCGACGCATGGATGCGATCGATCTCGGCGCACGCGCTTTGGTTTCGCGGCCGGTGGAGGATCTGGTTCCGCTCTGCGGCGATTTCCCGGTCCGCCACTTCGTCGATTTCGACAGCGGACAGCCGTGGGTGACATTCAACCGCCTCATCAAAAACACGGGCGTCGTCGCCGATTTCCGCCGGATGCTCTCCGCTCTCGAAGCCGAATACGATGCGCCCGTGGACATCGAGTTCACCATCAATTTTCTCGATCCCGAGAATTATGCCATCAATCTCCTGCAGTGCCGGACATTCCAAGTGCGAAAGCACGTTCTGCCCCTGACGGCCGCTGCAAAGCCTCCGGCAGGTCGCGCCATACTCTTGGCGCGCGGTGCGGTAATCGGCTTGGGACGCGAAATCCCCGTCGATGACATCATCTATGTTCCCACGGCCTCGTATGCCGCACTGCACGAGCAGGATCGTTACGGTGTAGCGCGACTGATCGAAAACCTGACCCAGGCACACGATCCAGCCCGGAACCTTGTGCTTATCGGCCCGGGACGATGGGGAACTGCCATGCCTGCCTTGGGCATTCCCGTGCGTTCGGGGCGCATCGCGCTTGCATGTGCGGTCTGCGAAATCGTCGCCATGCACGCCGGTCTTGTCCCTGACGTGTCGCTCGGAACCCATTTCTTCAACGATCTTGTGGAACACGACCTTCTTTACCTCGCGTGCTTCCCCGGGAAGCCGGGCAACATGATCGACGAGAAGTGGTTCAGTGCCGCCGTGAGCAAGACGCCACCGGGAGCTAAGTTCGCCGGCTGCGTGCGTCTTATCGACATGTCCTCGACCGGGGCTGTTCTGACTGCGGACACGCTCAACCAAACGGCAGCCATCCGCCTCCCCGGCGAAGCGGGCTGAGGCCAATCAACGGCATACCCTCCGCAGGGTATTGGCCCGGAGCCGCTGCCGCTTAAAATTGGCCGGCTGTTTCCAGCGCGGGCTGCCCGACATTTTGAGCCCTTGCCGTCCGTGCTTTTGGAAGCAGCGAATCCGACAGTTCCCATGATTATCACTGCACGCACGAACGGCGCGCCCAGTTTGTTCCGCACGCACGAGTTCCGGATCGCGCTTATCGGCTCACTAATGCTTCTCGCGTTCGTTTTGCTCGCGGGAAAACTTTGGTATCTGCAGATGGCCCGCGGCGTCCATTACGCCGACCGCATGCGCGCAACATCCCAGATTCGCGTCAGGCTTCCGGCTGTGCGGGGTGAAATTCTCGATCGCACCGGGCTGCCCCTCGCCCAAAATCGCGCCAGTGTGGCGGTGGAGTTTTATCTTCCGGACATTGTGCGTGAATACCGTCGGCGCTTCGGCGACGTGCCCATGCACAACTACCGCGTGGTTGCAGCCGGCGCGCAAAAAGAGAAGTCCGAGCCGGACATCGTCCGGATCGTGAACGAGACAATCATGCCGAAGTTGGCCGAGCTCGGGCTCACCCGCGACTACAACGCCAACCAGCTCCGTCTTCATTACCGCAGCAGTTCGGAAATTCCTTTCCTTTACCTAGAGGATCTCGACTTCGACACTATGGCGAAGTTTACCGAACACGACCTCGCTCTGCCCGGCATCGATGTGAGCGTGCGCCCGGTCCGCCATTACACCTACGGATCGCTCGGCGCGCATTTTCTCGGCTACGTCGGCGAGCCGGAGGAGGTCGATGCGAAGGAAGCGGAGCAGTTTGACTTCTACCAGCAGGAGGCCGAGGGAAAGACGCAGCTCGAGTCGCTTTTCGACGACGAACTGAGAGGCACGGCCGGCGCCCGCGTTCTGCAGCGCAACGCAAAGGGCGTGATCGAACGCGAGGTTGCGGTGGAGCCGCCGATCCCCGGATGCAACATCGAGCTGACGATCGACGCACGCATCCAGTTCATCGCCGAGAAAGCTTTGCGCGCCGTGGGCCGCGGTGCCGCCATCGTCGTCGATGTGCACAGCGGCGACATCCTCGCCATGGCCAGCGTGCCTTCGTTTGATCCGAACAGCTTCATCCCGGCGATCGCTTCGGAAGACTGGAAACAACTCGCCACCGACGCCACGCATCCGCTGCTCAACCGGGCCACCAGCGCCTACGCACCCGGTTCGACCTACAAAGTGGTTCCCGCGCTTGCAGGCTTCCGCAAGAACATCGGTGACAAATCGTTCACCTGCAACGGCGGCGTCCAATACGGCACGCACATGCTCAAGTGCAGCGGGTCGCACGGGACGATCGATGTCGGCTCGGCCCTCCGCGTATCGTGCAACGCATTTTTCTGCCTCTACGGGAATGCTGCTGGAATCGATGCAATCGATGACACCGGACGGTTGCTCGGGCTGGGGCAGAAAACCGGTCTCCCGCTTTCGGGCGAATACGCCGGCATTCTTCCCGGACCCGAGTGGCTCGAAAATCAGAAACTCAAGGAGCAATGGTCAACCGGACAGACCGCCAACACTTCGATCGGCCAAGGATTCGTGCTCGCCACCCCGCTGCAGATGGCGATGGTCGCTGCCACATTGGCGAACGGAGGCACCAGCTACTACCCTCGCCTGGTCCGGAGAGTTGTCGCGAGGGACGGCAGAGTCATCCGCGAAGAACCCGTGAAGATCCGCGCCAACCTTCTGGAAAACGGATTCACTCCGGAAGGTATCGAGGCTGTCCGGCGCGGCATGTGGGACGTGGTCAATCGCGGGGGTGGCACCGCGCCGGGAGCACGCATCAAAAATTACGAGGTCGCGGGCAAAACCGGGACGGCGCAGTTCTGGCGGCGCGGGGCGAAGGACAATCACACATGGTTCATCACCTTTGCCCCGTATCACAACCCGCGCTACGCAGTGTGCGTGATGGTCAACGGCGGATCCTCGGGCGGCGGCGTCGCCGCACCGATCGCCTCGAAGATCCTGTCCGACATTTTCAAGATGGAAGAGGGCAACGAGGTGCAGCTCGCCAGCCTCGCTCCGGCCAAAGGAAGCTTCGGCTATGTGTCGAGCGTGGACTTCGGGCGCGCCATTCCTGCCGCTTTGGCTGCGGCACCTCCCGGCGAACCGGGAGAACCGGGCGGCACAGCCTCTGCTCCGCAACCGAAGGTCAAGCCCGCCGCGGACTCCGAGGGCAGCGTCACGAAAAAGCCCAACTTTTTCCAACGGCTCTTCGGCCGCAAAAAGAAAAACTCGGCCGAGGGCTGACCTCGCCACCGGCGGCTGATCCCCGTCACTTCGGAGAAATTATTCTGCTCCGCTTGGAGAGGATCGCGACCTCGTGCTTTTTGACCTCCGCGATCCACGACGAGTCACCGGGAATATTGTGACGAGAGCAATACTCCTGCCAGACGGCCCCGAAAGGCGGGGTCTTCGCTTCCTCCATGAGCGCGAGACGCGTTATGAAATGGCCCTCTTCTTCGGCCTTGCGCAACAAGTCCGATGGCTTGAGCAGGGCGGCAAGAAGCGTCTTGATCGTCGAGCATGTGCCGATGACCCATGCGGCGATGCTTTTGCGGTCGAAAGGCATGTCCTTCGATCCGTCGGGAATCCAAACGTTCGTCACCGTAGGCGTGCCGAGTTGGCAGGCGATCTCCGCGCCGATTCTTAGGAATTCATAGAGGTTTGCTACCGGGCAAAAACATACGCGATCGGAGCGGCGCGGGAGATACACAGAATTTTGAAGATTGGCTCCGGACTGGACAGTGCACGCCAGAGCTTCGCCAAAGCCCGGTTTGCAAAATCAGGTGACAAAGACGAAATAGCCCTGCACAATAACTCCATACCGCAGAGGTATATTTCTTTTCGGGCTGTGGCTCAGCTTGGTAGAGCGCTGCGTTCGGGACGCAGAGGCCGTGGGTTCAAATCCCACCAGCCCGACCATCTCCTCACGTAGGTCTGACAATTTTAGGCTCACGCCTCAAAAGACGGGGTTTCGCGCCCGGCACAATTTCGATCGTTGCGCAGGCCATTGACACGCCGGCCGGAATCATCATTCCGCAAGCGTCAAGCAAGCAGGGCTCCGTAATCGCGATTCCGAACTTTCCACGAGCCGCATCTCCTGCTCATATCCGCCGCATGTCATCCCCAGACACTCCCACCAACCGCGACTATACTGCAATCGTTGGTTCCCAGACGGACATCGCGCCGCTCGGCCGCACCGGGCGGAAACCCGATCATGAATTGACCGCGGAAGAGGACGGCGGGCGGCCTCTATGGACGAGCATTGCCGCCGATCCCGGCTTCGCCGAGTTGCGGCGATCGAAGCTGCGCCTCATTGTTCCGGCCACGATCTTCTTCGTTGTCTATTATTTCCTCCTGCCTGTGGGGGTCGGGTGGTTCCCTTCCCTGATGGAGAAAAAGATCTGGGGTGATATGAACATCGCCTATTTTTATGCGCTCTCGCAGTTCTTCATGGCGTGGATTCTCGCCGGCATTTATGTGGCGGCGGCTGCCCGCTGGGACAAAAGCGAGCACGAGTTGCTGAGCAAATACGGGGCGCAACACCGCTGAGTCATGACAGCCGCACCCGCTTCCTCCGGCAGCCAGACTTCGCTCTGGATGTTCCTCGCCTTCGTGGCGGCAACGCTGGTCATCACATGGATCAGCGCGCGCAAATCGTCGGACGCCAGCGCCTTCTTCGCCGCCGGGCGCCGTATCACCGGATGGCAAAACGGCCTAGCCGTGGCCGGCGACTACATGAGCGCCGCCAGCTTTCTCGGGATCGCGGGAATGATCGCGATGAACGGTTACGACGGCTTCATGTATTCCGTCGGATTTCTGGTGGCATACCTGACCGTTCTTTTCATCGTGGCCGAACCCCTCCGCAACGCCGGAAAATACACGATGGCGGACGTGCTGGCCTACCGGCTCAAACCTCGCCCCGTTCGCGCTGCCGCGTCGCTCAGCACTTTGACGGTTTCCGTTTTTTACATGATCGCCCAGATGGTCGGTGCAGGTGTGCTTGTCCGCCAACTGATACCCGGTGCCTCCTACGAAGTCGCGGTGATCGGCGTGGGTGTGCTCATGGTCGTTTACGTCGTGTTCGGCGGCATGCTGGCAACTACGTGGGTGCAAATCATCAAAGCCGTGCTGCTGATCGCCGGCAGCATTTTACTCAGCATCCTCGTGCTCGAGCGCTACCACTTCAACCTCGGCGAATTCTTTGCTTCCCTCACGGCGATCACCTCCACCGCGGCCGACGGACAAACGGTGACGCGGAACTTTCTAACGCCGGGCCTGATATTCAAAAATCCCTGGGATCAAATTTCCCTCGGCATGGCGCTTCTCCTCGGGACCGCCGGCCTGCCGCACATTTTGATTCGTTTCTACACAGTGCCGGACGCCAAGACGGCGCGCGCCAGCGTGGTCTGGGCCATGCTGATCATCGGTCTGTTTTACATCATGACCACTTTTTTTGGTTTCGGCGCCGCAAGTCTTTTGGGCCCGGACCACATCGCGGCCAACGGGGGAACCAACATGGCGGCACCGGAGTTGGCGCGCGTGCTTGGTGGGGAAGTTTTCTTCGCATTTATCTGCGCGGTGGCCTTCGCCACGATTCTGGCTGTTGTCGCCGGGCTGACCATCAGCGCAAGCACGAGCTTCGCCCACGATTTCTTTGTCAATGTCATCCACCACGGCAAGGAACAGGCACCCGGGGAGGAGGTTCGCGTTGCCCGCATCACGGCTTTTGTCGTCGGCGCGGCGTCTATTGCGATAGCGATCGCCTTGGGCCCCGGCGTCAATGTCGCCTTCCTCGTCGGCCTCGCTTTTGCTGTTGCCGCCAGCGCCAACCTTCCCGTGATGGTCTTTTCGCTTTACTGGAAAAGGTTCAACACGGCAGGTGCCGTCGCAGGGCTGCTGACCGGTCTTGTCTCCAGCATTGTTCTCATCTTGGTCAGCCCCGACCTCATGAAGGAGCCTTTGTTCCCGCTCAAAAACCCGGCACTCGTCAGCATACCTTTGGGATTCTTCGGAGCTTGGCTCGGAACAATGTTGTCCAAGGACATTCCCTCCGCAGACAAATTCACCGAGATGCAGGTTCGCGCCAACACCGGTCTCGGCGCCGAGAAGGCTTCGGCGCATTGAAAAGGGCGGGTGGCCGTAAGCCGGATTCTGTCGGACGGCGAACCGTCCGGGCGGCCATTTCTCTCACCGGCTCGCGCCGGCGCCCCGCTTTCGCAGGGTGCGACTAATACCCGGAATGTGCCCTGCTTGCGCGGGGCGGCCGGGGCGGGCCGTCATTCCTGTTCTGTCTTGCACCGCACGGGGTTTGTCCTGCCCCCTCGATTGCTCTCGGGGCGGTGGGCTCTTACCCCGCCATTTCAACCTTACCCGCCGAAGCGGGCGGTATATTTTCTGCGACACTATCCGTGGCGGCGGACTTGCGTCCGTCGGCCCCGCGCTTGCGCGCGGCGTGCTGCCCCGAGGTGTCCGGACTTTCCTCTGCACGGGCGAACCGCGCAGCGGCCGCCGGCCACCCGCCAAAGGAAAATTAGGCGGAGACCGAACCTTCTGCAACCGCCGCGTGCACCGGCAATTCCATCCACCGGCCATGCTCTTTGATAAGATCGACGAGCCGGTCCACGGCCTCAGCTTCGGGAATATTGAATTTCACCGGTTTCTTGCCCACGTAAAGATTCACTTTGCCCGGCGCTCCCCCCACGTAGCCGAAGTCCGCATCGGCCATCTCGCCGGGACCATTGACGATGCATCCCATGATGGCGATTTTTACGCCTTTGAGATGTTGCGTTGCGGCTTTGATCCGCGCTGTTGTTTCCTGAAGATTGAAGAGCGTTCGCCCGCAACTCGGGCAAGCCACATAGTCGGTCTTGAAAATACGCGCACCGACGGCTTGCAGAATGTTGTAAGCAAGCCGCAGGGTCTGGCCCGGAGCATCCTCGGTGCGCAACAGGACCGCATCGCCGATCCCGTCACACAGGAGCGATCCCAAGCGCGCCGAGGCAGCCAGCAATGTCCGAATAAACGGCGTCTGGGGGTCCGGATGGGGGACGAGCGTGTCCTTCAGCAAAATGGGATGCCGTGACTCGACTCTCGAAGCGAGAAGGCGGAACGCGGCGATTACCGGCATGCCGATTCCGTCTTTGACCGTCACAAGACAGGGCTCCTTCCGTCCGTTCACTGCCGCGACATCCTGCAAATCGCGCGGGTCGATCTCGACCGCTGCCAGATCCTCGTAAACGAGTTCCGGCTGGAAGTCCCCCAGCCCGGCAAGTTTGTGGGCCACCGCATCGTAATGCTTGCGCGTGACCACCACGCGCGGAACTTCGTCGGCGCCGACCGCCACGCCGTTCACCAGCATCCGCGCACTCGCGCGGCGCGCGTAGGTGAACGGATCGAACGAAACCCTCTCCGGACCGGTCCACCCCTCGCACTTTCCGGCGAACAAGTTCACCAACTCACGGGCGACCGGAATCTCGTGAATGCTGTCCTCCGTTAGGCTGACACGGATCGTGTCGCCGATACCGTCTGCAAGAAGTGCCCCGATCCCCACCGCGCTCTTGATGCGCCCGTCCTCGCCGTCCCCGGCTTCGGTCACGCCGAGATGGATCGGATAATTCCAATCGGCGCCCTCGGCCTCGAGCCGCGAAACAAGCAGGCGGTAGGCCTCGATCATCACCTTGGGATTCGACGCCTTCATGGAAAAAACGAAATCGTGGTAGCCGAGGTCGCGCGCAATGCGGGCGAATTCCAGAGCGCTTTCAACCATGCCGAGCGGCGTGTCGCCATACCGGTTCATGATCCGGTCGCTGAGCGAGCCGTGGTTCGTGCCGATCCGCATTGCCACCCCGCGCTCGCGGCACGCTTGAACCAAGGGTGCAAATTTTTCCCGGATTCGCCCGATCTCGGCCGCGTATTGCTCGTCGGTGTATTCCCGCACGGCGAATTTTTTGGAATCCGCGTAGTTTCCCGGGTTCACCCGCACCTTCTCGACCCACTTTGCCGATTCCATCGCCGCCTCGGGCTTGAAATGGATATCTGCCACCAACGGCACATCGCAGCCTCCGTCTCGAAGTCCTTTTGCGATGACTTCGAGATTGCGGGCGTCCTTCACCGTCGGCGCTGTGATGCGCACAATCTCGCAGCCCGCGTCTGCCAGCGCCCGTGACTCCGCCACGCTCGCTTCCGTGTCCATCGTGTCGCAGGTGATCATCGACTGCACACGCACGGGGTTGTCACCCCCGAGGCCGACATCGCCGATGCGGACTTCCCGCGAACGGCGGCGACTCGGGTAAAACGGCGGCGGAAGCCGCTGCGTCATGGCACGGTTGGGGCCGGGGTGGTTTTATCCGGCGAGAATTTCAACTCCGGAGCGGACGGTTCGGGTGCCCGGCGCCATGGCAAATCGACGACATCGAAAAACGTTATGTAAAGCATGTAGCCGATGATGAGCATCGCGAAAGCGCCCTGGACTTTTTCCAAAACGCGCGCGCTTACCGGGCGACGCCGCACCGCTTCGATGATAGCAAGCACGATGTGGCCGCCATCCAGCACCGGAATCGGGAGAAGGTTGAGAAGAGCCAGATTGACGTTCAAGACGACGCTGAACCACAGCGCCAAACGCCAACCGTCCGGCGACTCGAACAGCAAATAGTAGATGCGCATGATGCCCACGGGCCCGCTTAAATGCTCGGCCTTGATGTCGCTGCGCGGGGAAAAGACGGCCGACAGCGTGTCCAGCATTGTTCGCACGCTTCCCACCACAAGCTCCCACGGATTGGGATGGACGAGGGTCGTCAGGCCGCGGTCGTCCCACAAAATTCCGATACGCGGTTTGCTGTCGCCTTCCGGCACCTGGGGGATGACCGTGACGGCGAGCGTTTCTTGATCGCGTTTGACCGTCAGCGTCACCGGTTCCCCGGCCTTGTGCGTGTCCAAATATTCACTGAGCGAGGCGAGACTTCTCAACGGCTGATTATCCACGGCGACGATGAGGTCGCGCGGATGCAGGCCGGCAAGAGCTGCGGGGCTGTCGGGAAAAACACGTGCCACCATGGGCGTCTGGGCCGGGCGGATACCGATGTCGCGAAGCTTTTTGCGCCCCCACCCTTCACGGACGGGCAGCGTCGGTTCGACCTCCACGGTCTTGATGACCCCATCGCGTTCGAACTTCACCGGAACAAGCGGTTCTTCGCTGCGCACCACGTTCCAGCTGACGCTCTGCCGCATGTTGCCCATGCCGGAGAACTTGGTCACCGCGTGGTTGTTGACCTCAAGAATCCGGTCACCCGGCAGCAAGCCTGCCTTGGCCGCCGGACCATCGGGGACCACATAGCCGATGACCGTAGTGCTCTCGGCTTCGCTCACGGGACGACCGACCGCCCAGACCAGGACGGCGCAGAGCAAGGCCAAGGCCATGCTGGCCGCGGGACCCGACAGCGCGACGATGATTTTGTCCATCGCGCTGACAGGCGGAAGAGCGGAGCGGTCATGCTTGCTCTCGCCCTCGACGGACTCCATCGGGGCGAGTTGTGGCAGCGCGACAAACCCGCCTGCCGGAATGGATCCGAGGCTGTATTCGACCCCTCCTATCGTCTTTTTCCACAGTGGCCTGCCGAACCAGATGCCGAACTTTTCCACCACCAACCCGCGCCAGCGCGCAGCGAGAAAATGCCCGAGTTCGTGGGCGACAATGATAAGGTTGAAAAGCAGCAAGACCTCCAGAAGGATCCCGGCCACCCGCAGATAGTCAGTCATAACAAGCGCACAACATAGCACACTCGTGGCTACCTTCACGCCCCAATTCCGGTGCGATTCAGGCGCAAGGCATTGGCGATTACCGACACCGAACTCAGGCTCATGGCCGCCCCGGCGACAATCGGACTGAGAAGCCAGCCGGTCAGCGGGTAAAACACTCCTGCAGCGAGAGGAATCCCGAGCAAGTTGTAGGCGAACGCGAGAAACAGATTTTGCCGAACGTTGCGCATGATCGCTTTGCCGAGGGCGAACCCCCGCACGATCCCCTGCAGCGAACCGTGAACCAACACAAGATCAGCCGTCTCCTTGGCCACGTCGCTGCCGGCTCCCATGGCGATGCCGGTATCCGCCGCAGCGAGCGCAGGCGCGTCGTTCACGCCATCACCCGCCATGCAGACCACCCTTCCGGCCGACTGGAGGGCGCCGACCACTTCTGCTTTTTGAGCAGGCGTCATGCCCGCATAAAATTCCGTGATGCCCAAAGTTCTCGCAACGTGTTCGCCGACACTTTCGCAGTCGCCGGTCAACATCACGATCTTCCTTCCCCCGCTCTGAAGTTCGTCAAGCGCTGCCCGGGCCGACGGCTTCACGGAATCATCCAGCATCAGCGTGCCTATCCAGCCGCCATCGACTGAAATGTCCACACGCGAGCGCGCGCCCTGCCCGTGCACCGGAGTATCGCTCGTCCCAACGAACGCCGGCGTCCCGGCGCGCACTTGCAAGCCGCGGCACATGCCGCTGACGCCATGCCCCGCTTCGGAGTGGAAGTCCGTGACCGCAGCTTGCTCCGCACCGCGCTTCACCGCCTCCCGCGCAATCGCCTCGGCCAAAGGATGCCCGCTGCGCGATTCTAGGGAACCGACCAAGCACCAAAAAAGCGACTCATCCGCGCCCGGAGCAAGAAGGCATTCCACGACTTCGGGCCGTCCTTCGGTAAGCGTGCCCGTCTTATCCACGCAGATAGTGTCGGTCTTTTCCATGCGTTCCAGCGCGGCGGGCTGCCTCACCAAAACACCTTCCCTCGCTGCGCGTCCAACGCCCACGGCGATGGAAACGGGCACGGCAAGGCCGATGGCGCACGGGCATGCGATGATAAGGACGGAAACCGATGCCGTGATCGCGGAAGACAAAGATCCGCTGAAAAACATCCAGGCGGCAAACGACAGCAGCGCAGAAACAACGACTGCAGGGACGAAAACCGCAGAAATACGATCGGCAAGATCCTGCACTGGCGCCCGCGCCCTCTGGGCCTGCGCAACCATGCCGACGATTTGGGAGAGCAAGGTTGCGGCTCCCACTTCTTCCGCACGCAAATCGATAGCTCCGGCAAGATTGAGTGTTCCGGCGCGCACCTTGGACCCGGCAACAACCTCCACAGGCCATGACTCGCCAGTGAGCATGGATTCGTCGAGGGAGCTATGTCCCGAAATCACAGTTCCATCCACAGGGATTTTTCCTCCGGGTTTGACCCTGATAACGTCGCCTTTGCCGACCGTCTCAAGAGCCACCTCGTCCGCCCGGTCGTTGGCGTCAACTTTCCATGCCGTTGCCGGCGAGAGGTCCATGAGAGCACGAAGTGCGTCACCTGTGCGGCGGCGCGCGCGCAATTCGAGGATCTGCCCGAAGAGCACCAAAGCAACAATGACCGCGGCAGACTCGAAATAAACGGGGCCACTCGTCGCCGAAAAAACCACGACGGCCATGCTGAATCCCCACGCAGAGAGCGTCCCCACCGCGATCAAAGTGAACATGTTGGCTGAACGGTTGACGACCGATCGCCATGCGCGGAACAGCAGCGGCCATCCGCATCCGAAAAGAACCGCTGTGGTCAATACCGCCTGCAGCCAGAGCGAGAACCGTCCCATGCTCCAATGCGCCAACGCGGAACCGGGAAAAATGTGCGCCATGGCGAGGACCACCACGGGCACTGACAACACGGCCGCCGCCACGAACCTGCGCGTCATGTCCCGCAGCTCGGAGTCGTCCTGCGCCGACGTGATGCCCTCAGCCTCCAAAGCCATCCCGCATTTCGGACAGTCACCGGGATGATCCTGCGAAACGTCGGGATGCATCGGACAGATGTAACGCGCACCCGCAGCCACGATCACCGGCTGGCGCTGGAGCTTGGATTTACCGTGACAGCACTGGGTCATGAAACCTCCATCATTTACGATTCTCGCATGCGAAAAAAGCCAAGTCCTCCGGCAACCCGCTCTCCGCCTGGCGAAAACCCTCGGAGGTGGGAAACTCAAGTCTGCTCGCATGCAGCGCGTGACGCGGCAAGAGGAGTTCGTCCGCCAACGCGGGGGTCCATCCCCTTTCGATAAATTCCAGGTAGGCGGCGCCCCCGCGCCCGCCGTAAATTTTGTCACCGACGAGAGGATGTCCTGCATGGGCGAGATGGACTCGGATCTGGTGCGTCCGGCCGGTGCGCGGTCGCGCGCGCACAAGGGCAAAGCGCTCGCCGCGCTGCTCGAAACGCTTTTCCACCTGCACCGTCGTCAGTGCCGCCGCCCCGCGTTCATCCACGCAACGCTTCAGCCAGACGTCCGACTTGCGCACTTCACCCTGCCTCTCGATCGGCGCGTCGATCACGGTCTCCTCCCATAAAGGCCAGCCGCGCACGATGGCTTGGTATTCCTTGGCAATGGCGCCGCGTTGCATGGCCAGGCCCAGAGAACGCGCGCATTCCCGCGTGACCGCCAGCAGAACCAAACCGCTGGTCTCGCGATCCAAGCGCGTGATGATGGAAATCTTGCCGCGGTTGGCCATTTCGTAGGCCAGAAGCGACCGGAGTCCTTCCCACAAAGTCGGAGTGCCATCCGGCCGGGTCGGATGAGTGAGCAAACCTGCCGGCTTGTCCACGACAATCCAGCCTTCGCCCTCCGCGACAACGCTGAAACTGTCCGCACCGACACTCTGGCCGGCTCCGGTGCGTTCGATTGGATGCGCCATTTCTGGAAAATTATCGCTCGCCGGGACATCAAGTGCACGCCTAGCGAACCGGCCTGATCCACAGTCGTCCCCGATCCGTCTCGAAGATTGCCTCGAAGCGCCCGTCCGACTCATACTATTTCAAATCCATCGCTACGTGCCCCGATGGCGACATCGTGCGGAGTCTTTGCGATGGCCGCCTCGGCCTGCCACAAAACGCAACTCCTTCGCCCACATGCAAAATCAACGCACTCTTGCTTCTGCCGCCTCGCTTTCCGGCGTCTCTCTCCACACCGGTGAAAAAGTCACCCTGACAATCCACCCCGCGCCGACCGACCACGGGTTCAAGTTCCGCCGGTCCGACCTCAAGGATGCGCCTATCGTCGATGCGCTAGCGGCCAACGTCCGCACTGTCGAGCGCGCCACCACTTTGGTTGATGGCAATGTGAAGGTCCACACCGTGGAGCACATCCTCTCCGCACTCACCGGGCTCGGTGTAGACAACGCGCTCATCGACATGGACGCCAACGAGCCGCCGATCGGCGACGGCAGCGCCGCGCCCTATGTGGCCTTGATCAAAAAAGCGGGCATCGTCGAGCAAGACGCACCTCGCCGCTACTGCGAAATCCGCGAGCCGGTCGCCATCCAGACGAAAAACGGATCGATCCTCGTTGTCCTGCCGGACACCAGCTTCCGCGTCTCTTGCACGCAGGCGGGACCGGACGGGAACCACACGCAATACCTCAGCGTGGAAATCACCGCGGAGAACTACGAGAAAGAAATCGCGTCGGCCCGCACGTTTGTCCATTACGAGGATGTTGAACCATTGATGCAGAAAGGCCTGATCCGCGGCGGCAGTCTGGAGAACGCGATCGTGATCCGCGGCGACTCGGTTCTGAGCAAGGAACCCCTGCGCTTCCCCGACGAATTCGTGAGGCACAAGATCCTCGATATCGTCGGCGATCTTGCCCTGGTCGGGCGCCCGATACTCGGGCATGTCGTGGCCGTGAAACCCGGCCACGGGCCCAATACCGAGCTGGCTGCGGCAATCGCCAAGGAACACGCGAAAATGATGGCGATGATCCCGCCGGCCAAGCTGCCCGTCGGGGAACGCGTGCTTCCCACCACGGAGATCATGAAGATTCTCCCGCACCGCTATCCTTTCCTCATGGTCGATCGCATCGTGGCATTCGAGGGGGACTCGAAATGCACCGGCGTGAAGTCCGTCACCATCAATGAACCCTTCTTCCAAGGCCACTTCCCGGGCCACCCGGTGATGCCCGGTGTCCTGCAGGTCGAGGCCATGGCGCAGGTCGCCAGCATCCTCATGATGCTCAACACGCAGAACTCCGGAAAAATCGGCTACTTCATGAGTGCGGACGAGGTGAAGTTCCGGAAGCCTGTCTTTCCCGGCGACACGTTGTTCATCCACTGCGAACTCACCCGCTCGCGCAAAACCATGGCCCGGGCCGCCTGCTCCTGCACGGTCAACGGCGAGGTTGTGAGCGAGGGCACACTTCTTTTCGGCCTCGTCTCCGAATGATCCACCCCACCGCCATCGTGGATCCCGCGGCGCAGGTGCATTCCGGCGCGCGTATCGGCCCCTACTGCATCATCGGGCCGGGCGTCGTCATCGGCGAGGATACCGAACTCCAGAACCACGTGACCATGATGGGCCCGACCCGCGTCGGCCGCGGAAACTTTTTCCACGCCTACACGTCGATCGGACAAAAGACCCAGGATCTCAAATACGAAGGCGAGCCTACCTTTCTCGAAATCGGCGATGGAAACGTGTTCCGCGAATTTTGCACGGTCAACCGCGGCACTCTTCCGGGCACGAAAACCATCATCGGAAACGGTGGAAATTTTCTCGCATACTCGCACATCGCGCATGACTGCTTGGTCGGAGACAAGGTGATCTTCTCCAACAACGGCACGCTTGCGGGGCACGTGCATGTTGGCGATCACGCGGTCATCGGCGGCCTCACCGCCATCCACCAATTCTGCCGGGTCGGGCGGCACGCCATCACGGGCGGATGCTCGAAAATCGTCCAAGACGTTCCGCCCTTTTTCATCGCAGACGGCAATCCTGCCGAAGTCCGCGGCGTCAATCAGGTAGGCCTTGAGCGCGCAGGCTTCGCGCCGGAGACCATCCGCGCGCTCAAGGAAGCTTACCGCATTCTCTATCGCGGCAAACTCAACGTGAAGCAGTCGGTCGAGGCCATCCGCACAGAATTGCCGGGCATTCCCGAGATCGCGGAACTCTGCGCATTCATCGAGTCGAGCGAGCGCGGCATCATCCGCTGATCCCGTCAGCGGCGCCGGATCTGCTGCGACGTTGCAGCGGACTTCAGCGACCTTGATCTAGTCGTCCGTCTCGTCCGGAACAGCGCTGTCGTCTTCCGGCTCCACTTCCATGGGTGCGAACTTCCGCTTGCGCTTGTTTGCCGGGAGCGGGCTCATGGTCATGTTGATAGCGCGACCGACGAGCTTGGGCTCCATGTCGACATGACCCATGGTGGCAAGATCCTCGCGGACGCGCTTGACCACGGCCATTCCCAATTCCTGGTGCGCCATCTGGCGCCCGCGGAACTGCAGCTGGATCTTGAGCTTGTTGCCTTTGTCGAGGAACTCCTCGGCGTGACGGACCTTGGTCAGGTAGTCGTGGTTGTCGATGTTCACCCGGAACTTCACTTCTTTGACCTTGCCCGCGTGCGACTTGCGGTCCTTCTCCTGCTTGGCCAGTTCGTAGCGGTATTTCCCGAAGTTGACGATGCGGCAGACGGGCGGATTGGCATTCGGCGCGACTTCGACGAGATCCAAACCCAATTCTTCGGCTTTCCGGAGGGCATCGGGCAACTTCAGCACGCCGAGTTGCTCGTTGGTGGCGCCGTTGATGACGCGGACTTCGCGCGCGCGGATGCGGTGGTTGACCCGTATCGCGGGCGGCTGTGGAGTGCGTGAGAAGGACAAGCGTTTGCGGTGATGTGATCCCGTGAGCGTGCGGGATGTCAGGAGTGACTACAGGACTCGTTCACTGATTTCGTTTTTAATGCGCTCAACAAAGTTTTCCAGGCCCAAGGCGCCTTCGTCACCGGCTTTACGGCTTCTCACAGAAACCTGCCGCGACTCGGCCTCCTTGCCGCCTACCACGAGCATGTAAGGCACTTTCTCGACCTGCGCAAGGCGAATCTTGGCGCCGAGTTTGTCCTGCGACTCATCGGCCGTCGCCCGGACGCCGGCCGACTTGAGTGCTTGCACAACTTCGCGGGCGTAGTCCGCGACCTTCTCGGAAACGGGAAGCACGCGCGCTTGCTCGGGCGAAAGCCACACGGGAAAAGCCCCGGCAAAGTGCTCGATGAGAACGCCGACAAAACGCTCCATGGAGCCGAACGGTGCGCGGTGGATCATCACAGGGCGGTGCGGCTTGTTGTCCGCGCCCGTGTAGTGCAACTCGAAGCGCTCCGGCAGTTGGAAATCGACTTGAACCGTCCCGAGCTGCCACTCGCGCCCGATCACATCGCGCACGACAAAGTCGATCTTCGGCCCGTAGAACGCGGCCTCTCCCCTCTCCTCGGTGTAGGGAACACCGAGGGTCTTGGCGGCCTGACGGCAGGCCTCTTCGGCGCGCTCCCAGTCCTCGGGGCGTCCGACATATTTGTCCGAGCCCGGCTCGCGCAAGCCGAGCCGCACGCGGTAATCGGCCATGCGGAAAACGGAGAAAACTTTTTTGACCAGGTCGAGGCACCCCTGGATTTCCGCCGCCATCTGGTCCTCGGTGACAAAGAGATGCGCGTCGTCCTGCGTGAAGCCGCGCACGCGGGTCATGCCGTTGAGTTCCCCCGACTGCTCCCAGCGGTAAACGGTGCCGAACTCGGCCAGGCGCACGGGCAAATCGCGGTAGCTGCGCGGCTGCGAAGCAAAGATCTTGATGTGCATCGGGCAATTCATCGGCTTGAGCAGATAGCCTTCGGCCTCGCCCTTCTCGAGGCGCGCGGCCAGATCGGCGCAGGAACACCCATCCTCCGCAAGGCGATGGAGTGTCTCCCGCTCGACCAGCGGCGGATATTGCGAGTCGGAGTAGTAAGGATAGTGGCCCGACGTGCGGTAAAGCTCGAGGCGACCGATGTGCGGCGTGAACACTTGTTCGTAGCCCTGCTTGCGGAGTTCCTCGCTGATGAAATCCTGCAATTCTTGCCGGACCACCGCACCCTTGGGAGTCCAAAGGATGAGACCTGCGCCGACCGCGTCATCCACGTGAAAAAGTTGCAGCTCGCGCCCGAGCTTGCGGTGATCACGCTTGCGCGCCTCTTCCATCATTTCGCGCCATTTCGCGAGTTCGTCCTTCGTGGAAAACGCGATGCCGTAGATTCGCTGGAGCTGCGGATTTTTCTCGTCGCCCTTGTAGTAGGCGCTGGCAACCGCGGTGAGGGCAAATGCCCCGATTTTTCCCGTTGAGGCAACGTGCGGCCCGGCGCAGAGGTCGGTGAACGCGCCATTGCGGTAAAGGCTGATCTCCTCGCCGTCGGGTATGCCTTCGAGAATATCCAACTTGTAGCGACTCGGAACGCCGCGCTCGCCCAGAGCCGCAAGCTTGCCATGACGTCCGAGTTCCATTGCCTCCGAGCGCGAAACCACGCTGCGCTCGAACGGCTGATCGTCCGCGATGATCCTCGCCATCTCGGCTTCGATCTTGGGAAAGTCCTCGGGCGAAATGCGGTGGGACAAATCGACGTCGTAGTAAAAGCCCTGCTCGACCGGGGGACCGGCGGCAAATTGCGCTTCGGGCCAGAGGCGCAAAACGGCCTCCGCCAACACATGGGCGCAAGAGTGGCGCAGTGTCTCAAGCTCGGTCATGACAGCACCTCCGAAACCTCGTCCGGCAAAAGCACCGGAATCCCGTGGTCCATGCGGTAAGCCAGCTTGCCATCCTCCGTCACCAATCGTCCGCCTTCCTCATGCAGCTTTTGCCCCGTGCGCGGGCAGCGCAAGACTTCGAACAGGAAATCCATTTCAGTAGGCGAATCCATTTTTGCGGACGCGGATCATCGGCTCCCCTTCCTCACGGTGCAAGCAGCCTTCCATGACTTCGGCCACATACACGACGTGGTCGCCGGCGGCGACCGAACCGCGGCACCGGCACGCGAGCCACGCCAACGCATCGGCCAACTGCGGAAGACCGTGGCCGTTGTCCAACAGCTTGAACGAAGCGAAGGGATCCTCCTCACGCCCCGAGGCGAAGGCCGCGAGAATCTTTTTGTCCTCGGATCCAAGAATATTGACGGCAAAAAGGCCACCATGCTCCAGGACGGCGCGGAGCGGCCTGTCTTTTCCGAGCGAGATGCTGATCATCGGCGGCTCGAACCCCGCCTGTTCGACAAAACTGCACAACATTCCCGTGCGCCGGCCTTCAAGTGTTGCGCCCACGGCATAGAGCCCGCTCGGAATACGGCCAAGCGCCGCTTTTAGTCCTTCTTCGCCTGTCAAAATCGAATGCACGTGTGTGAATGTTAGTAGGTCGGAACGCCAGAGTCGATTTCTTGCGACCACGCGGCGATTCCTCCCCGCACGTTGACGGCCGCGCCAAAACCCGAGCCTCGCAGAAACTCCACCGCGCGTGCACTTCGCACGCCGCCATGGCACATGACATAGACCGGGATGTCGCGCGGAATCTCTCCCGTTCGGGCCGGCAACTCACCCAGCGGAATGTGCAGGCAAGGGTCCAGCCGCGCGACGGACAGTTCCCAGGCCTCGCGCACGTCGAGGAGGACGTGAGGACGTCCCGATTTACGCACGGCATCGAGTTCGCCAACATTGATTTCGTCGATGCCCGGATCCATCCCGCTTGCGCAACCCGTCCCCTCCTGCGCCAATGGCTTGTCGCGACGGCCGGGCGCACAGCGCTCGCACTGGGGATCATTCCGCAACCCGAACTCGCGAAATTTCACGCCGAGCGCATCGATGTGCAGCAAACGTCCGAGCAGCGGATCGCCGATGCCGGTGACGAGTTTCATCGCCTCGAGCGCCTGCAAGATTCCGACGAGTCCGGGCATGACGCCGAGCACGCCGGCCTCTGCGCAGGAGGGAGCTTCGCCCGGTTCCGGCGCACGCGGATTCACACACCGGTAACAAGGTCCGCCAAGGTGCGGGGCAAAGACGGCCACCTGCCCTTCGAAACGCCACACGGATCCATAAACATTCGGGATGCCCAGCACCACACAGGCGTCGTTGGATGCATAGCGTGTCGGAAAATTGTCCGAACCATCGATCACCACATCCCACCCCCGGATCAGCTCCACGGCATTCTCCGCCGTCAAGCGGTCGCAGATCGCTTTCACGCGCACATGCGGATTCGCGGCGTGCAGGCGGTCTTTGGCCGAGTCAACCTTCGGGCGCCCGCGGTCCGCGGTTCCATGGAGGATTTGCCGATGCAGATTCGACAACTCGACTTTGTCCGGATCGACAATGCCGAGGGCGCCCACGCCGGCGGAGGCCAGATAAAGCGCCGCCGGCGAGCCGAGTCCCCCCGCACCGACAAGAAGAACACGCGCCCGCGCCAGCTTTTCCTGCCCCTCATGTCCGAACTCCGGCAGCGCCATCTGCCGCGCATACCGTTCGATCTCGCCGGAAGCTAATGTCCCCATATGAAAAACAAATAGCCGTGCACGCCGCGTCCGCAAAGAAAACAGCCCCGGAGCGCGGCCCCGGGGCTGTGACAAGACGCGCCGGGACAGCCCGGCAAAATCCGCTTACTTTTTGTTCGCTTCGATGTATTTGACCACATCGCCGACGGTTTGCAGCTTCTCTGCCTCCTCGTCGGGAACTTCAACGCCGAACTCCTCCTCGAAAGCCATGACCAGCTCCACGGTGTCGAGCGAATCGGCACCGAGATCCTCGATGAATGACGCGGTAGGCGTCACTTGCTCGGGATTGACACTGAGCTCTTTGACGATGATTTCTTTGACTCTTTCTTCGATGGGTTTGTCGGACATAAGAATTTGGTTGGATTGAATGGAAACGCTTATTGGCTGGATCAAGCGATTGCAATAAAGAAAACCATCCCCGGCTGGAACCGGCACCCCGATTTTCCATGGCTCTCTACACGCGATCGATCACCCTGCCTGCCAGTCCCTGCAGGCTCTGGAGGTTCCACGAAAACCCCCGCAACCTTCGTATTGTCGCGCCGTCGGGCATGAATATACGCCGGATCGAGGCGAAGGAGACCGCCGCCGTCGGGGAGCAATTCACCGTGGTTGTGCAGACGGGGCCCTTCGTGCTTCGCTGGACCGGGCAATGGCAAAAAGTCGATCCGCCATCCGTGCTGGTCGATACCGGCGTGGAGTGCCCGTTTTCTTTTTGGCAGCACGAGCACCTTTTCGAACCGGCGCACGACGACTCGGGCACGGTCATGACCGACCGCGTCACATTCCGTCTTCCACCCCGGCGCGGCGGGCGGCCGGCCGACTGGGTGCTTGCGCGGTTTGTTTTCCCGGTCATTTTCGCGGGCCGCCACAGGGCAATGCTCGATTGGCTCCAGCGGGAGCGAGCCTGAAAAACCTCTGGCCGGGCATGCCCGCCCCTGCCAGACTCCCGGCTCCTATGAAATCAGTCATCCGCCGGGCAGCCGCCCTTCTGTTTGTCTTCACTGCGTGCTCATTGTCGCTTCACGCGCAGACTCCCAAAGGCGACGCCAAAAGCGAGAGCGTCGATCTGCCGGATCCCGTCGCCGTGGTCGAAGGCGAAAAAATTTCCCGAGCGGATCTCCAGGACGCCTTCAACAATGCCCTCGCCTCATCCGGCATGAACGCGGCGGATCTCACGGCCGAACAAAAAATGGCCGGATATCGCGAGATCCTCGACCAACTCATCATCGACAAGCTCGTCTCGCGCAAAGCTTCCTCCGTTGAAATCAAGGACGCCGACTTGGAGGCCGAAATCAAAAAGATCAAGGGCCAATTCCCCAGCGAGGACGTCTTCAAGAGCGAAATGACCAAAGCCGGCGTCACCGAGACCGCGTTCCGCGACGATGTTAAGCGCAGCATGCAGCAGCAGACTTGGATGAAGTCCCAGATCGCCGACAAAGACAAAGTTGCCGATGCGGACGTGAAAAAATTCTACGACGAGAACAAAAAGGAGTTCGAGCAACCCGAGTTGGTTCGCGCCAGCCATATCCTCATCCGCATCCCCGAGGGCGCAAACGACGAAGTCGTGGCCGAGAAAAAGAAAGCCGCAGAAGCCGCCCTCGAACGCGTGACCAAGAAAAAAGAAGACTTCACCGCAGTCGCCAAAGAAGTCTCGGAAGAACCCGGCGCCAAAGAATCCGGCGGCGACCTCAACTTTTTCCCGAAGGAGCGCATGGTTCCGGAGTTCGCCAATGCCGCTTTTGCCCTCAAAGAAGGCGAAATCAGCAAGGAGCCGGTGAAGACCCAGTTCGGCTGGCACGTGATCAAAGTCACCGGACGCAAAGCTCCCGGCACGCTGTCCTTTGACGAATCAAAGGAGCAGATCAAGCGCTACCTCGAGGAGCCCAAGCGCCGCGAGATCGTCCGCGGCGTGATCGAAAGCATCCGCTCGGAGGCCAAGGTCGAGAACAAGCTGCCCGCCCCCGCGCCGTCAGCCACCGCCCCGGCCAAGAAAGAAAGCTGAGCCGTCCCGAGATGAAGCAGTGCCTCCGCGCCTTGGTTGCCGGCGTGATCCTTCTCGCCGCGTCTGCGTCTTCGCACGCGCAGCAACTCGGCCCCGATGTGGCCGTGATGGATGTCAAAATCGGTGACGACCGCGATTTGCGTCGCGTCGTCATCGGCCTCTATGACAACGCCGCCCCGCAGCACGTGGAAAACTTCAAGACGCTCGTCCGTCAAAAATATTACCGCGGAATGCAGTTTCACCGCGCGTTTCCCGGGACGCTCGTGCAGACGGGTGACCCCTACAGCAAGCGCGGCCCGACAGACCGCACCGGCACCGGTGGCCCGGGTTGGACCGTGCCGGCCGAGATCCGTCTGCCGCACGTCAAGGGATCCGTCGCCGCCGCGCGCCTCGACACCAAGATCAATCCCGCGCGCGTCTCCAACGGCAGCCAGTTTTATGTCACGCTCAAGCCCATGCCTGCGCTCAACGGTCAATACACCGTCTTCGGCCGCGTGCTTGATGGTCTCGACGTGCTCGATGCCATCAGCCGGCAACGCACTGACCGCAACAACTTTCCCTTGGAAAAAATCGTCATTAAACGCATAGTCCTCGAACCGCGCGTCGGTTCTTGAGACATAGACGACGCGCAATTCAGGGCAGGTTCCGGAGTGGCCAAACGGGGCAGACTGTAAATCTGCTGGCTCTTGCCTTCAGTGGTTCGAATCCACTCCTGCCCACTCCCCTCATAAGGAGAGACGTGCGCTGAAGCGCCGTGTCATGAACACCCACTTTGGGCCTCGCCATAAAGGAGTAAAAACTCCTGGGAGAGGCCTGAAATTGGCCGTTTTTTGGCCGTGAAAATACCACCCTTGGGGATCACCCATCATCTAAAACTCCCCATCGCCAATAGTCCTACCCCAGCCGCTTTAACAACTCGTCGGCCTGCTTTCTGAATTTTTCGGGGTTCGTTTTTTTGAGTTTTCGCAAATTTTCCTGCTTCCACCGTAGCGCCGGCAACTCCGCCAGATGCTCGAACGGCATCAAGCTCCACTCCGGCTCGGCGCGTGCCACGCTGAGCAGGAAATCCCTATGCCGCAATTCCAAGGCGTTGGCCAAACATGCCCTCAGATGCGAACGCGCCTCTTTCAATTCGTCGAGCGAGACAGATTCACGGGTTAGGCCAAGAAACTCCCCCTCGTAGGCGAGGTCGAGAGGTTGATCTGTGGAAAATAAAACCTCGTGAATTGGGCGGCTATGCCCTGCGAGATAGCAAACAAAGCAATCAACCACACCCTCCCCAAGTCCGTTTGCGGCGAGTATTTCGCGAATATCGAATAAATCACGCGGATGCTGCCTATCCAGAGCGGCAACCATTTTGCTGCCGTAAAGCTCGTCTTCCCCGAGCACCGGCAAGTTCACCTCGACGGAGAAAAGTTCGCCCGCCTCCGCAACAATGGGACGCTTCTCCACAGGCAGAAGCGTGCCTCGAAAATTGTAGTTCACCTCGACTTTGACCTGAGCCTTGTCTTTGCCGACAAGAATCTTCGCCTCCTCCCCTTCCTGCGTTGATAGAGTCCGCGCAGACAAACCCGAGCCTTTCAACTCGCCGACCAATTGGGACAGCGAAGAAGCTATTTCCGCCAAGGCAGCTTCTCTTGGCATCGTGTGCTCGACAAACACAACGTCGATATCCACCGATAGCCTGGGCAGGTTCCGCACGAACAGATTCAGCGCGGTGCCTCCTTTCATGGCGAAGCGAGAATTGCGGAAAACTCGCGGCGCAACCTCCAAGAGAAGGCGGACAGTATCGATATATTGCTTGTCCATCAGGCTTTCAGGATGAGCCGTTTGCCATCTCGCGTAAATCCGCTCCACTTCCCGCGCCCGAGGTTTCGGGCCGCCGCTTTCCGCGCCGTCGCCGCCCAAGGGAGTCCGAGATCCTCGGACCACGTTACGCAAAGACGCACAACCTTCACTCTGACACAGCACTTGAGTAGGACCCCAAGAACATCTCCTCGTATTGAAACAAGCAGTTCCATGATATGCCGAGCCTCCTCCACCCCCTGCTGTTGCCCGACATCGCTCAGCATCTCCAGCAGGGCTCGCTCCGGAACGGACACCAGCGCGCCGTCGGCAGTTTCGGGGAGCGGCTTCAATCCAAAATCTTTGGGCAACTCCGCTGAAAAAAGATGTTTCGAAACATAGCGGGCTGGAAATTGCGCGAGAAACCACGCAGGCAATTTTCCACGTGCATCGCCCCACAAGACGAGACGCTCTCGCACCGCAAGATTGTGGCGGAAGCCCCGCCATCCAAGCGCCGTCTTGCCCCCGACATGAAGGCCAGACAGCCGCGTCGCCAAGAGCTTGATGCAAGCATCGCGCTGCAACTTATCGTGCGGAAAAGCAAAAACACCGCGCTCCAAACGCACGAGCCATCCGCTTTTCAAATAATGGTAAGCCAAAGCCGAAGACACTCCCTGTCCCCTCATTGCTTCCGTAGTGAGCGGACAGCCGCGGGGAAGTTCCGTCTGGACTGCTTGGAGTAAGTTTTGCCTCTTAATTAAAGCCACACTTGAACTCATAAGCATGTTTTACACCTCCCGCAAGGAATTCATTCTGCGGAAGCTGGGCACAAGCTTTGCGAGAGCCCCCGGTCTCTTCTTTTGCGTCCGTATAAATCGCGCAGGTGTGGCGCCCCCGTGAGGAGGCTACAGAAGATCCTTCGAGCGAGTCCGCTGAGTGTGCTGCCTGTGCATCGACGGACAAGAACACGTGGTCGCGGCATCGCCAACGGCGACATCTCGATACCACCCCCCGCAAAATGTTCGTCGTATTGGAAGGTCGCCACATCCCGCCCCACATCGAGCGAAACTGCGCCGATTGTTCCACCCGCGCCCGCTTATGACACGCTAGAGGCTTGCGCTTGTCTCGCGGAAGCCCGGAGATGGGGTGATGATGCACTACTTCCGCCCTCGTTGGGTGCTATTTGCTTCTGGATACGCAATAGGGGCTTTACTCTGACCAGATATGAAATGGGTTGCCCCCTCCGCGAGTAACGAAGCCCAGACGACCCTCGAAAAGCGGCTTTGGGATGCCGCCGACCAGCTTCGCGCCAACTCCGGCCTGACCTCGGCACAATACTCCCAGCCCGTCCTCGGTCTGATTTTCCTTCGCTTCGCCGATGCCCGCTTCGAGGCTCGACGAAAGGAACTCGAAAAGCAGTCCGCCAAGTCTTCGCGGCGTGCCTCGCCTGTCGATGACCCGGCGGCGTATCACGCGGAGCGTGTGATATTCCTACCCGAGGGCGCACGCTTCGGGGAACTGCTGGAGTATCCCGAAGGCGGGCGCGGGGGAAAGAGCCTCGGGCAGGCTGTCAACGACGCGATGAGCGCCATCGAGCGAGACAACCCGCAACTCGCGGGCGTGTTGCCGAAGGGCTACCAGTCTTTCGATGCGCGGCTCCTCAAGGAGCTTCTCAAAGCTTTCTCGACTATCCGCGCAGACATCGGCGGCGATGCATTCGGGCGCATCTACGAGTATTTCCTCGGTGAGTTTGCGATGAAGGAGGGACAAGGCGGCGGCGAGTTCTACACGCCCGAGAGCATTGTCCGCCTACTCGTGGAAGTCTTGGAGCCGTTCCACGGGCGCATTCTCGACCCAGCCTGCGGCTCTGGCGGAATGTTCGTCTCGTCAGCCCGCTTCGTTGCGGAGCACAAAGCGAACCCTACCGCGAAGTTATCCATTTTCGGGCAGGAGAAGGTTGCCGACACAACCAAGCTTTGCCGGATGAACCTCGCTGTCCACGGACTTGAGGGCGACATCCGTGAAGCCATCACTTACTACGACGACCCGCACAAACTCACCGGCAAATTCGACTTCGTCCTCGCCAATCCGCCCTTCAACGTGGACTCGGTCGATAAGGAGCGACTCAAAGACCAGACAGGCGCGGGAAGACGTTTTCCGTTCGGGTTGCCACGTGCTGACAACGCGAACTACCTCTGGATTCAGCTTTTCTACGCCGCACTGAACGACGCGGGTAGAGCGGGATTCGTGATGGCAAACTCTGCCTCCGATGCCCGCTCCTCCGAGCAGGACATCCGTCAGCGGCTCATCGAGGCGCAAGCTGTCGATGCCGTCGTGGCAGTCGGCTCGAATATGTTCTACACGGTGACGTTGCCCTGCACGCTGTGGTTCCTCGACAAGGGCAAGAGCAAGACCGACCGCAGGGACAAAGTTCTCTTCGTTGATGCGAGGCATATCTACCGCCAAGTCACCCGCGCCGTTCGCGACTGGACACCTGCACAGATTGGCTTCCTTGCCAACATTGTCCGCATCTACCGAGGCGAAGAGCCCGATTACACGCTGGGCGACGGCGAGACGGAGGAGAAGCTCAAGGAGGTTTTCGGCAAGAAGCCGAAATACACGGACATTGCGGGGCTCTGCAAAGCCGCCACGCTCGATGAAATTAAAGCACAGGGTTGGTCGCTGAACCCTGGTCGCTACGTCGGCGTTTCGGCGGGCGAATCCGTTAGTGACGAAGACTTCAAGGAGCAACTCGAAGCGCTCAACGAAGAACTCGAAGCCCTGAACTCTCAAGCGCATGAGCTTGAACAAACCATCGCCCGCAACGTGGCGGAGATTTTGGAGGCGTGACGATGGCTACACTGCGACGAGCGCGAATGGAGGAGCTTTGTGAGTTGGTGACTGATGGCACGCACGATTCCCCCAAACTTCAAAAGGACGGCGTGCCGTTCATTAAAGGAAAAAACATCTCCGGCGGCACGGTTGATTTCTCAACCTGTGATTTCATCACGCAGCAAGACCACGAAGAAGCCTGCAAGAGAGTGAAGCCTCGACGGGGTGACATCTTGTTCAGCAACATTGGTTCAGTTGGTGACACTGCATTAGTCAAAGATGACCGCGAGTTCAGCATCAAAAACGTCGCGCTATTTCGCCCAAACAGCCACAAGGTAGAAGGTAGCTATTTTTACTATGTCGTTTTGAGCCCTGAGTTCCGGTCAAACGTAATAAATGTGCGCTCAGGCGCCGCTCAGCCGTTTATCAGCCTCGCGAACCTCCGAGCCTTCGAGGTCAGCTACATCGAAGACTTCAACACACAGCGTCGAGTTTCAGGCATCCTTTCCGCATACGACGAGCTGATTGAAAACAGCCAGCGGCGGATTCGGATTCTGGAGACGATGGCTCGCTCCCTTTATCAGGAGTGGTTCGTCAACTTCCGCTTCCCTGAACACGAGAAACACCCCCGCGTCACTTCACCC